>DEPW01000128.1:8272-11451 GCA_002358965.1 Bacteroidales bacterium UBA3382 | reverse complement strand
CAGCCGATGTGTTCGACGACGCGCAGCGGTTCGCCGGTACGGCAATTGATGAGCTTGTATTTGGCCCTTGACGCTATCTCGTTGCGGTATTTGAATATCAGGTCGCTCGTATGGCACAGGTATTTGGGCTTCTTGAACTCCCTCCTGCATGATTTCCACAGCAACTCCCTGATCCGGGCTTCGAGTTCCGGAAATTCACGCCATGATTCCAATACTTCGCAATAGTTTCCGAAAGAAGTTATGCATGAAGCCGCGTAGTTTTCATAACCGCTTTCGGTCATGAGGGCGAACTGCCTAGCTACTATGGTCATGGCCGTCTCCTGGGGAAGAGTGTCGCAATGATAGGCGATACCTCCGCATGTAGTGTGGTTAGGGTTTTCGTAAAAATCCTTTTTCAATACGTTCTTGCAGATATCCACCATCGTCCTTTCAGAGGCGGGGAAGAAGTTCTGCCTGATGCAGCTCCTTACATAATACCAGTGGTCATCGGGTATTTCCTTGTTGTAGTCCGACCATATTTTCTGTTTCCCTTGGTATATCATTGCTCGGTTGTTGTTTGAAAAAAATGAAATCAGCCGTTGAGATGATCCTTTTCCGTGTCGTTGAACGTATGGTCGAAATACTCGTCCATGTCCATTCCCATCTCTTCGGCTTTGATTTTCGAATATCTGTTGACTGTCTCTATCCGCTCGGTGCCGCCTGTCACATCGAAGATGGCCTTGAGCTCGTCGAGGCTCTCCTGGGGGATCTTTCTCAAAGCTCCAGGGCCTTCGCCCCTGTAGTTGGCCCCGTTACGGGCAAGACTGTCTTCAAGGTGTTCGCAATGCCATCTCCATACCGGCCCTGACTCGGGATGGTCTTCCCATCTGAATGTCCGGGGGTATACGCAGTATCCGAAATTCAGTATGTTGCCTGTAAGTATCTTCGTGAGGGGGTAGAGCTGCCGCCCTTTTTCGGAACAGGTGAAAAAGCCCTTTTTCGCCGACAGATTCCTCAGGGCCATGATAATCAGGCCGGGGGCGTTCTTCCTCGGACAGCGGGTCACACAGGACATGCATTCGCCGCAATACCAAATCACATCGCTTTTCAGCAATCTCTCTATGGCTTCGTCGTCCTGCGACTGCACTGTGTCCACTATCTTCCTCGGATCGTATCTGTAGAACTCTGCCGCCGGGCAGACCGCGGTACATGTGCCGCAATTGATGCATGCCTTCAGGCCTTCCTTTACCCTGTAATCCTGCGCGAGCTCGTCATACAATTTGCCCATCTGGTTTCGGTTTAAAAGTATACATTCTGCGAATATACTACAAAAAGTCAAATCTACATAGATTTGCGTCGGTAAATTTAACGGCACTGCCAAAAAGCCGTATTTTTTGAAAAATGTGCTAATTTACTGTCTGTTAATATGTAAAACAAAAATGTTATCAGTGATAACATTTTTGTTTTATTTACTAATGCACAGTGATATGACTTATTTTATATTCAGAAGGACTACATTCTCCACATGATGCGTCTGAGGGAACATGTCCACAGGCTGCACGCGTGCTATCGCATAGTTTGCGGACAGTATTGCAAGGTCGCGGGCCTGGCTTGCCGGATTGCAGCTCACATATACTATCTTGTCCGGAGCCGCCCCGAGGATGGTCTTCGCCACATCGGGATGGATGCCGGCCCTCGGAGGATCAAGGATGATTACATCCGCACGGCCGTGGCGGGCTATGAAATCCGCAGTCAGTATGTCCTTCATGTCTCCGGCGAAAAACTCGCAATTGCCGATTCCGTTGGCCGCGCAGTTCGCCCGAGCGTCATCTACTGCCTCTTTTACATACTCTATGCCTATGACTTTGGCGGCCTGTCCCGAAACGAACTGAGCAATGGTGCCCGTACCGGTATACAGGTCGTACACCGTCTCGGCGCCGGTAAGTCCGGCAAATTCACGGGCTACTTCGTAAAGACGGTATGCCTGGGCGGAGTTTGTCTGGTAAAACGATTTCGGACCTATCTTGAAGCGAAGGCCTTCCATTTGCTCGAAAATCGCTTCGTCGCCTTTGTAAAGCACTGCATCCAGATCGGAAACCGAATCGTTGGCCTTGGTATTGACGAAATAGTACTCGGAGACGATCTGGGGGAACTCGTCCGCCACCGCATCGAACAGGCGGGCGATGCTTTCGTCAAAGCGCGTCACCGACAGTATCACCATGGTTTCGCCTGAACAGGCCGTCCTTATCGTGAGATTGCGCAGCACGCCCGTATGCTCGCGAAGGTCGAAGAATTCGATGCCGTGTTCGATTGCATACCTCTTAATATAGAGGCGGATTTCGTTCGAAGGGGAAGCTTGCAGATGGCATTCCTTTATGTCAAGCACTTTGTCGAAAAACCGTCCGACATGGAAGCCGAGTCCGAGCCTGTCCGCTCCGGTGACCTCGTCAGGGTTTTCGCCTTCGAGCAGCCAACGGCGACGGGAAAAGGTGAACTCGAGTTTGTTGCGGTAATTGCGCTGTCTTTCCGAACCGATTATCGGCTCTATCGCAGGGACATCCAGCTTTCCTATCCTCACAAGCTGGTCGTAGACCTGTTTTTCCTTGGCTTCCAGCTGCATGGCGTAGGGAAGAGGCTGCCATTTGCAACCGCCGCATATCCCATAATGGCTGCAAAACGGTTCCTGCCTGTATGGCGAGGGCTGTACGATACGGAGCATGTAGCCTTCCATATAGTTTTTCTTGCTTTTGGCGACGCATACATCGGCGATATCTCCGGGAACGGCCTGAGGCACGAAAAGCACCTTGCCGTCCACCCTCGCAATGGCGTTTCCTTCCGCCGCGACCTCCTCTATGAGGACATTTTCAAGAACGGTCTTTTCTTTCTTTTTTCTTGACATAAAAAAAAACACACATTTTGTGCGCAAAAATAATATGAATCACGGGTAAAATCATTATATTTGAATGTTTTTTGAAAAAAATGGCTTATGAAGACTTTCTCTATTGCCGCTCTTACGGCCGCCGCGTGCCTGATATTTGCCGCTTGCTCCGACAAAAGGCCGAACCTGTGGGGACATGTCGCCCTGGACGGGGATACGATGTTGGTACAGTATTCATATTTCACTGACGAGCAAATCCGTTCCGATACGGTCGTCCTTGCCGATGACGGTCATTTCGAAATCCGTCTGCCGGATACGGCAG
>DEPW01000128.1:1370-8246 GCA_002358965.1 Bacteroidales bacterium UBA3382 | reverse complement strand
CCATGACGGTTACGGTCTCCACCTTGGCGGAATGGTCCGATTTTGCCGAAGTGCTTTTCCTGCCTGGAGACAGGATGTACATGGAAGGGACTCTGGCAGACCTCAAGGTTTCCGGAACCGAACTGTATGATTCGCTGAATCGGACCGGATTGCTGGATATGGAGAAAGGGATCGCGGCCATAGAAAGGGAATTTTACGGCGTCGCGCCTTCGAGTGGAAATTTTGCAAAAAGGGATTCGTTGGCAAGGCTGTACAACACTTCATATCTGGGATTTATCGACTCCCTCCGCAATTTCATAAAGATGAATCCAGACAATATAGCCTGCGCATATGCCTTTACTCTGCTCAGTCCGGCACAACGCATCGAGGACTACGGGTCGATAGGGGAAGGCCTGAAAAGTTCTCCGGCTGCCCCGATAATAGAATATTTCCACGACGCCGCAAGGAAGGATTTTGCCCGTAAGGAAGCGTGGGGCAATCTGCAGCCCGGTGCAGCCGCCCCAGATTTCAGACTGAAGAACCTTGAAGGAGAATATATGACGCTCGGTTCGTTCAAAGGGAAGTATGTGCTTCTGGACTTTTGGGGGTCATGGTGCGGCTGGTGCATCAAAGGCATTCCCGACATGAAAGAGTACTATGGAAAATACAAAGACAGCATAGAGTTCGTGGGCATAGATTGCCGTGACACCCAGGAAGAGTGGCGCGAAGCCGTGGAACGGCACGGACTGCCTTGGACCAACCTTTACAACGGCGAAGACGAGCAGATCGTAATGGCTTACGGCATACAGGGTTATCCGACCAAGATCATCATCGACCCGGAAGGCAGGGTGGTACAGGCATTCCTGGGTGAAAGCCCGGAACTTTATGACAAACTGGATGAAATATTCGGAAAATAGACCTAACTCCTTGTGAATCATGAAAAAAGCATTGACAATCAATATATTATGCATGATGGTCGCCTTGACGCTCCAGTCATGCGGCAAGGACGATCCGTCCGTTCCTACAGGCCGTGTCGTGGCCGAGGAATATTCGTTCAGCGGTTCGCTGTCCAATATCGAGGTCAGCGACGGCATCAGGCTAGTCGTCACACCGGAAATCCCTGAAAAGACAGTGCGGGTAGTCACTAACGAGGATGTGCAGCAATACGTAATCGTGCAACAAAGGCAGGGAGCACTTAACCTTTTCATTGACCGTCAGGAGATTCCGTTCGATGAAGCCGAAGTGGCGATCTATGTTTCGGAAAACAATTTCGACACCTTCGCAGCGCACGGCGGCTCAATAATCTCGTCAATCGGCACTATCGGCTCGTTAAATGTGGATGTGACTGTGGACAGCGGCTCGCAGGTAGATGCGGATTTTGACTGCAAGAGCATGATACTCAATCTTTCCGAAATGTCAATATTCAACGGTTCGGTCATGGCAGAGGATCTGTATGCCGGTCTGGAAGGCATGTCCAAGGCTGAAATGTCCGGCCTTGTGGACTATTTCGAACTCGAATGCACCGGATCGAGCAATCTTTCGGGCTTCGCTTTGAGCTGCGCGACTCTCGAGGTAAGCGAATCCGGCGGTAGCCTCGTCGAAATCACGGTGACAGGACTGTTGCAGGGCGAAGTTTCAGGAGGTTCCAAGCTCTATTACAAAGGAAATCCGCCTCGCATCATACTTGACAAGACCGGTGCCTCGATAGTTGACAGCGTTGAATGAAACCTGTACGGGCATGTCGTCACATAATCGGCATTATGTTAAATAGAGCATGGTAGTATTAGAGAAAATCAACAAAACCTACAACAACGGCTCACCTTTGCATGTATTGAAAGGCATAGATCTGGAGATCAAGGAAGGCGAACTCGTTTCAATCATGGGAGCATCCGGTTCAGGGAAATCGACACTGCTCAACATACTCGGAATCCTCGACGATTACGATAGCGGCAACTATTATCTTGCAGGAAAACTCATAAAAGGCATGAGTGAGACCGAAGCCGCAGCTACCAGGAACCGCATGATCGGCTTCATCTTCCAGTCATTCAACCTTATCAGCTATAAGACCGCTCTTGAAAATGTCGCCCTTCCCCTGTATTACAAAGGCGTTCCGCGAAAAAGGCGCAACCAGATGGCCCTCGACTATCTGTCAGGACTGGGGCTGCGCGACTGGGCCGACCACAAGCCGAACGAGATGTCCGGAGGCCAGAAGCAGCGCGTAGCCATCGCCAGGGCGCTCATCACCCGCCCCAAACTGATACTTGCCGACGAACCTACCGGGGCTCTGGACAGCGTCACCTCCCAGGAAGTGATGGATCTGCTGAAGAAAGTCAACCGGGATTACGGCATGACCATCATCTGCGTCACTCACGAGAAAGGGATAGCCCTGCAGACACAGCGTATCATCCACATCAAAGACGGCGTAATCGATGAAGGAACTGCTGAATGAGATATTCGAATCGCTGAAAAAGAACAAGTTGCGGACATTTCTCACAGGTTTTTCCGTAGCTTGGGGCATCTTCATGCTCGTCGTACTGCTCGGAGCCGGCAACGGACTGATGCACGGAATGCTGGCCAACTTCGGGTCGAGGATGGTGAACAGCGGACGCATCTGGGGCGGATACACATCCGTCGGCTATGGAGGTTTCGACAAATACCGCTGGATCACCCTGGACGGCAAAGACATCGAAATCATCAGGACCGAGTTTACCGATTACATTACCGACAATGTCTGCCCTATAAGAGGATTCAGCTACGATACGGCCACATTCGGCTCCCAGACCATGGAAGTCAGCGTGATAGGGGTCGCTCCCGGTTATATGCGCATCTCTGGTTCCGAACTTAAGAAAGGCCGGTATATCAACGAAATAGATGTAAAATCATTAAGAAAGACCTGCGTAATAGACGAAAACCTCGAAAAAGTATTTTTTAAAGACGGAACGGACCCTGTAGGCAAAAGCATTTTCATCGGAAGATTTCCATACACTGTCGTAGGCGTCGTGAAAAACGAAAGCTACGGGGCATATTCGGATGTATTGATACCTTACGACACCGGGGTGCTGCTGTACCTCGGAGGAGACAACTCCGTATCCAATGTGGCGTTCGAATACAGACCGGAGATAACCGAAAAAGAGGCGGAGCGTTTCGAGAGCGAATTGCGCAAGCGGCTCGCCAAGAGGCACGGCTTCTCCCCTGACGATGTGAACGCGCTGTATATCAACAACAGCATGGATTTTTACGAAGATCTGATGACTGTATTCAGAGCCCTGGACATCTTCATTTGGATGATTGGTTTCGGGACATTGTTCGCAGGAATCGTCGGAGTATCCAACATAATGCTCGTCTCGGTGCGTGAAAGGACTACCGAGATAGGTATCAGGAAGGCACTGGGAGCCTCTCCCCGTTCGGTAATCATGCTTGTCATAACCGAGGCCATTACGATTACCGCCATGTTCGGATATGTGGGCATGTGTCTGGGCGTAGGGACAATGGAAGCAGTAAATGTCTATCTCGCAGGCAAGGAAGACGCGTATGCCGGCACCATATTCGAGCAAATCGACATTTTCCAGAATCCTACGGTCGAGATGCCGATCGTGTTCAGCGCGACGATAGTGTTGGTGATTTCAGGAATAATGGCAGGCTACATTCCGGCCAAGAGGGCGGCAGCAGTCAAGACCATAGACGCATTGAGGGACGGGATATGATCAGGTTGTTCGACATAGAATGGTGGAGGGAGATCTTCCAAAGCCTCGGCAGGAACAGGAAAAGGAGCATATTCACTTCCCTCGGGGTGATATGGGGGACATTCATGCTCGTACTTCTGCTCGGTGCCGGCATGGGCATATCCGGGATAGTCATCAGGCAATTGGGGGATTCTTCGCAGAAGATATCCTTCATAAGCACCAGCGCCACATCGCTGCCTTACAAGGGAATGCCTGCCGGAAGGTGGTGGGAAATGCAGTACAAGGACCTTTACGAAATCCGGAACATACCCGGAATACGGATGGCCGGCGCCATGGGATACAGCAACTGGGGGGCACAGATGGTATGCGAGGGTATGTCGTACAACATTTCGTATACGGGTTACGATGCAGAGTTCCAGGCTATCGACAATATCATGCCTGTCGCAGGACGCTTGCTCAACAACATAGATATGGACAAGCGAAGGAAAGTCTGCCTGCTGTCCAAATATACCGCCGAAAACATCCTCGGCGAAAATCCCGATTATCAGCAGGCGCTCGGCAAGAAAGTAGGAATCGACGGCATATATTATACGGTAGTGGGAGTTTACGAGAAGGGACAGAGCGGCTTTACATTCAGCTCGCCGCATACGGTGATAGCCCCCTACTCCACTGTCGACTATCTTCACAATCGCGCAAGCTCTGAAATCAGCATGATAGGCATCATCGGGGAAAGGGGCGCAGATCTCAAAATGCTCGAAAACGCCTGCCGTTCAATGCTTTCGGACATACATACGATCGATCCTGAAGACGACAAGGCGGTGATGATATTCAATACGGAAGAATTGAGGCAGATGGTCGAGGGGCTTTTTTCCGGGGTGATATTCCTTACATGGTTCGTCGGCGCCGGGACATTGCTGGCGGGCATCATCGGCATCACCAACATCATGCTCATCATAGTGCGTGAAAGGAGGCAGGAAATAGGCGTCCGCAGGGCCTTGGGGGCGAAACCCGTGGAGATTGTAAGCCAGGTGCTTGCCGAAAGTTCCGTACTGACGCTTCTTGCAGGCATATTCGGGATGACCGCCGCCCTGCTGCTGCAAGGGCTTTTGGACAAGATATTGCTGCCTGTAATCTTCCAGGACGAGGCGGAATTGGCGGCAAGTCTCGGAATCAGCCTGCAATTGCCGTTCGGCACGGCGTTGCTGGCATTCGGGATCATCTTTGCAGGAAGTCTGGCCGCAGGAGCCTTGCCTGCATACAAAGCCATAAAAATCAGTGCCGTAGATGCACTGAGGGAAGAATAAAAAATCAAAATGCGATATGAAAAGATTTTTCAAAATTTTCTGGATTGTACTGTTGGTCGCGCTGTTTGTCGGGACAATGGTTTTCCTCTTCATGAAATCCAGACCAAAGACCGTCGAATACGAGCTGGTTTCGGCCGGGACGCACGATCTCGTAAACTCGATCATCGCGACGGGCAAGGTCGAGCCGAGCAACGAAGTGCTCATAAAACCGCAGATATCGGGCATCATCGAAGCTATCCACTGCAAGCCGGGCGACGACATCGAAGAAGGCGACATCATCGCCACCATCAAGGTCGTCCCTGAAATGAGCTCGCTTAACAGTGCCGAAGGCCGACTTAGGGTGGCAGGCATCAATCTTGACAAGGCGCAGAGAGATTTCGAACGCAGCAAAGAGCTTCATGACAAAGGCATCATTTCGGATGAAGAGTTCGAAACCGCCCAGACCGCTCTGGACAATGCCGAAGAAGAGGTCGAAAACGCCGAGGACGCTCTCAAAATAGTGACGGACGGGGTATCGGAAAGATACGCCCACCTGAGCAATACCCAGGTGCGTTCGACCATTACCGGAAAAATCCTCGACATTCCTGTCGAAGTCGGCAATTCCGTAATACAGGCGAACACATTCAACGACGGTACGACGATAGCCGAAGTTGCCGACCTGGGCAACATGCTCTTCAAGGGCGATGTCGACGAGGCGGATGTAGGGAAAATATCCGTCGGCGTGCCGGTGAAAGTCACCATCGGGGCCCTTCAGGGATACGAGTTCGATGCGGTCCTGACATATATTTCGCCGAAATCGACCGAAGAAAACAATGTCGTCCGCTTTGAAATAGAGGCTGTCATGGACATTCCGGATTCGGTATTCGTCCGTGCCGGCTATAGCGCGAATGCCGAAATAGTGACCGAACAACGGATGGGAGTGCTGTCGATTGAAGAGAGTACCGTCAAATTTGCCGGAGACACGGCTTATGTCGAAGTCTTCAAAGGCACATCGGGCAAGCGGCAGCTGTTCGAAAGGAGAGATATACGGATAGGCATGTCGGACGGCGTATATATAGAGGTGCTTTCAGGCCTGTCGCCTGACGACAAAGTCAAAGGATTGGTGAAACTGAATTGACAATAGCTGCGGCAATGAAACGACTTGCAATATTCATGACATTGGCATTCATGCCGATATGCGCCCTGCCCCTCGCCGCGCAGGAAAGATGGACATTGGAGATGTGCATCGAATATGCCCTGGAACACAACAACGAACTCAAGCAGCAGCAGCTGCAGGTCGAAAGCGGAAAAATCGGAATCAATACCGCAAAGATGTCAAGGCTGCCGGATCTCTCCGCATCGCTCGGAGGCAATGTCTACTTCGGCCGAGGCCCATCGAGGGACGGGACTTACATCGACAACTCGCAGCTGTCCGGATCATTCGGAGTCTCCACATCCCTTCCGGTCTTCCAAGGGCTGAAGATAAAGCATGAAACAGACCGTTCGAAGCTCGATTTCGAGGCTGCCACGCACCAGTTGGATCTCGTCAAGGAAAACATTTCGCTGCAAATCACATCGTATTTCCTTCAGGTCCTTTATACCCGCGAACTGATGAAAATAGCCGAAACGACACTGAAGCTGAGCGAATCGCAGTTAGAGCTGGCACGGGGCCGCTATGAAAGCGGAAAGGCGTCGCTTAGCGATGTGATAGACAATGAATCGGTGGTCGCTTCAGACAAGGCTTCGCTGACCCAGAGCCGCAACAACTTCATACTTGCCGGACTTGACTTGAGGCAGGCGATGAATCTCCCCGACTCAGTGTCTTTCGAGCCGTATCTTGAGATGGAAGCAGAAGGTTTGCCCGAATACCGGCTGCTGCCTACGCTTGAAGAGATATATGCCTCTTCGGTATTGCTCCATCCGTCCGTCAA
>DEPW01000128.1:694-1353 GCA_002358965.1 Bacteroidales bacterium UBA3382 | reverse complement strand
CGTCAAAGTGGCCGAGATGAACCTCGAAAGCGGAAAGGCCGCCCTCAAGAGCGCAAAAAGCTCGTACTACCCTACCCTGTATTTTACGGCAGGTTACGGGAACAGCGCGTTTTCGAACCTGACAGACAAGACATTGAACAGCAGTTTCTGGACGCAGCTGGCCAACAACGGGAACGAATACATAGGGCTCTCTCTTTCGATTCCGATATTCAGCAGGAACGCCATCAGGAACAATGTGAAACTTTCGCAGCTAAATGTCCAGGGCTACGAAATAGCCCTGAACGAGTCCCGCAAAGCATTGAAGAAGGAAATCGAACAGGCATATTGGGGAGCATTGACGGCGTATGATGCCATGCTTGCAGCCAAAAAGGCGTCGGAAGCAGCAAAACTGGCGTTCGAAAACGAGCGGGCAAAATACGAGGCCGGAAAATCCGGCATTTACGACTACGCCGCTGCAAAGGCCAAATCCGACCAGGCGGAAGCGACACTGTCGCACAGCAAATACGATTATATCCTGAAGTGCCGGATTTTGGAGTTTTACATGTAAGTACGGCAGTATCCTGGCTGTTTTCCCGAAAAATTGAGTATCTTTGTAAGATATATTAGACCATACAGGATAAGATGCTGATACCTCTCCCGGAAAGGATGCGGCCTTCGTC
>DEPW01000128.1:0-617 GCA_002358965.1 Bacteroidales bacterium UBA3382 | reverse complement strand
ATATTGTGGGGACCTCCGGGAGTCGGAAAGACGACCCTCGCGCATATCGTGGCATCCGCCCTGGACAGGGAATTCTACACTCTGTCGGCCATAAGTTCCGGAGTGAAGGATGTCAGAGAGATAATCGACAGGGCAAGGTCGGGAGCCATGTTCGCAAAAGGGGCGCCGATACTGTTCATAGACGAGATACACCGTTTCAACAAGGCCCAGCAGGACGCCTTGCTCGGAGCCGTGGAAAGCGGCGTCATCGTCCTGATCGGCGCAACGACAGAGAACCCTTCTTTTGAAGTCATCACCCCGCTGCTTTCGAGGTGCCAGGTATTCGTACTCAAATCGCTCGGGCCGGAAGACCTTGACCAGCTGCTTCAAAGGGCGATCCGCGAGGATGCGTATCTGAAAACGAGAGACATCACGGTAAAGGAAAAAGAGGCGCTCTTCCGTTTTTCGGGCGGAGATGCGCGCAAGCTGCTGAATATCCTTGAAATCACCGTAGGCACATTCCCGCGGCAGACACCGGTCGTAATAGACAACAAGGTCGTTCAGGAGAGTCTTCAGGAAAACATAGCGATATACGACAAAGGAGGCGAGATGCACTACGATATCATCTCCGCCTTCAT
>DEPW01000065.1 GCA_002358965.1 Bacteroidales bacterium UBA3382 | reverse complement strand
CGGAGATATAGACCTCTGCCGGCTGCCACAGCCAAGGACCGATAAGCTGCATGAACTCCGCGCCTATATACTTTATCTCAGTCGGCTCTTCGAGGTCGATCACCACATCCACATCGCGATTGATGAAGCCCTGCCACCTGTCATCGGCATAAGTCCAGCCTCCGCGTATGCCGTCCGTCAGAGCCGTATCGCCTCCTGCCGGATAATAGCGCGAAAACGGCTGAAGATACTCGACATGCTTTCCTACCGCCAAATGTTTTTCAGGATGCTCGGCCTCGGGCCTTTCGCCTTTCTCCTTACGGATGTCGAAAGGATTGTATCCCCTGGAAACGAGCACATCAGTTTCCGAAATCACATTTTTCCTGAAAGTCTCCCAGTCTTTGCGCGACGGATTGCTCCATGCGGTCTCGGCTATCGACAGCACGCGCGGATAAAGCATGTACTCGGTATACCAGTCAGGCTGTATGTATTCGCACCAGAGGTTTGACTGGATCCCGATATACCTGGACTGCAATTCCTGACAGAGCGTATCCGGGACAGGCTCGAAAGAATATGTCTTTTCCAAGGTCAGATATCCGCCCTTGGCTTCCGGCTGGGTAAAAGGAGCGTCCTGGTAAGCGTCTATGTAGCAATAATCCCCCGGAGACATTATCACGGGATTGCCGGCCTTTACTGCCTGGACACCATATTCCATATCCCTCCAGACCATTATCACGGACGATTCGCCGACACTGTCCTTCAGTATTTCGTCCCAGCCTATGAGCTTGCGGCCGCGGGCATTGAGGAATTCCTCGATACGGCGCACGAGATACCCTTGCAGGCCGGATTCGTCACCGAGCCCTTCCTGCGCTATGCGGCGCTGGCAATCAGGACACGATTTCCATCCCTCATGCGCCGCCTCGTCGCCGCCTATGTGTATGTATTCGGACGGAAAAATCTCTATCACCTCGGACAGGACATTTTCCAGAAATACGAAGGTCTCCTCTTTACCGACACAGAGTTCCGAATTGACATACGGCTTTCCCGAACACGACAGTTCCGGGTATACGGCAAGCACTTCTTCCGAATGGCCCGGCATCTCGATTTCCGGAATCACGGTTATATGCCTGCGGGCGGCATATTCCACTATCTCGCGCACATCCTCTTTGGTATAATACCCTCCGTCGGCATCGGGGTGAGCCGCGGTACAATATTTCCGTCCGCCGTTCCACCATGATTTCCAGTCGGGATACGGCCTGAATGCGGCGATTTCGGTCAATTCGGGATAGGCGTCGATCTCAAGCCTCCAGCCTGCCCCGTCGGTAAGATGCCAATGGAAGCGGTTCAGTTTGTACCTGGCCATCGCATCGAGCTGTTTCTTAACGAATTCCTTGGTCTTGAAATGCCTGGATACATCCAGGTGCATCCCTCGGTAAGGAAAACGGGGATAGTCGACAATCTCGACCGAAGGCACTTTCCCGTCCTTGCACAAAAACGAGAGTGTCTGCAATGCGTAAAAGACGCCTGCATCCGAAAGCGCTTCTATCGAGACCGCATCAGGCTCCACCGAAAGCCTGTAGCCTTCATCGGAAAGCACTCCGTCGATACTGTCTTCAAGCTCGACATATATATTATAAGGTATGAGGCTGTTCCGGAGGCTATCCGCAGGCATGACAGAAATAGCGTAAATCGTTTCAGGCGAAAGCTCGGTTTCAAAGCAGCCACGCCCCGCCTCAACCTGCTGAGGCTGCGGAATGACCGGAAGCAAAACATTGCCATTACCTCCGCATGAACACAGCATTGCGAAGACAAAGGCGTAAAATACGAATCGGAAAGTCTTCATAATATTAAAATAATCATTTGTCAATCATTGTAGTAGACCCTTTGCACGCGAGGAGACGGGGATGTAAGTATCTCATACGGTATGGTCCCGAGGATTTCGGCCATCTTCGAGACCGGAAGGGCGTCACCGAAAACTATCACCTCGTCCCCTTCCTCGGCATTGATTCCGGTAACATCGATCATACAGGCATCCATGCAGATATTCCCCATAATCGGGACAAGATGTCCGTTGACCGATACCTGTCCCGCACGGTTGCTCAGATGCCTGTCCAGTCCGTCCGCATAACCTATAGGTATGACCGCTATACGGGAATCCCTGTCCACGAATGTCTTGCGCCCATAGCCGATCGAATCGCCGGCCGGGACAGTCCTGATCTGAAGTATCGTAGTCTTCAAAGTACTGACATTCTTAAGACCGGTATCTCCCGACATGCTGACCCCGTACAGTCCGATGCCTAAACGGACCATATCCATCTGATACTCGGGGAAACGCTCTATGCCGGCCGAATTGAGTATGTGCTTCAGCACCTTCCATCCGGTAAGCCTTTCGAATTCGTCAGAAGCCGCCGAAAAACGGGCAAGCTGCATACGGGTAAAATCGTCGAGGGACGGAGTATCGCTGCCGGCCAGATGGGAAAATATCGATTTTGCCATGACAGTCCTCTGGAGTTTCAGTTTACGGCAAAGCGCAGGAATCTCGTCCGGAGCGAAACCGAGACGGTGCATCCCCGTATCTATCTTGACATGTATCGGAAAGTCCGAAGCGCACCTGGATCTGCCTTCTTCGATGAAAGCGTCCAACAGACGGAAACCGTATATTTCAGGCTCGAGAGCGTATTCGTACAACAGATTCAGACTGTTGACCTGAGGATTCATTACGATAATCGGTATCGTGATGCCTTCGTTACGCAAATCGGCCCCTTCATCCGCGACCGCCACGGCGAGCATATCGCATCTGTGTTCCTGCAATGTCCTCGCCACCTCGACGGCGCCCGCTCCGTAAGCGGAAGCCTTCACCATGCACATCATCTTGGTCTTCCTGTCCAGACGGGCTTTGTAACGGTTGAAATTGTGCACTATCGCACCGAGATTGACCTCCATCACCGTTTCATGCACACGCTGCTCGAGCCTTTCGGCAATCCTTTCGAAATGGAACCCCCTCGAGCCTTTCACAAGCACTATCTGCCCGGAAAAATCGCTTGGGCGGAACGACGAAAGGAAGTCTTCCGTGGTAGCATAAAACGATTTGGCCATATTGAAAATGCCGGCGCATGAACACAGCTGCGGCCCTATACCTATCAGCCTGTCCACGCCTTTGGCCTCGAGTATCTCTGAAACCTGACGGTAAAGGGATTCCGCCGTCCTGCCGGACTGCAAGATGTCGGAAAGTATCAGGACCGCTCCGCCGTAATTGCCTCCTCCTTTCCTTCCGGACATGAAGTCAAGCGCTATCGTAAGAGAATTGATGTCGGAATTGTATGTGTCATTTATCAGCAGAGAGCCGTTCCTCCCCTGTTTGACCTCCAGCCTCATGGCCACGGGTTCAAGAGAAAGGAAAGGAACCGGATCTTCCAGAAGCGACGGCTGCAAGGCATACATTACGGCGATGCAATGTATCACATCTTCTATCGACGCATCGTCGCAGAAAGGTATTTCGAACGAACGCCGTTTCCCGCCGCAAATCATGTCGATTAACGCGGAGCTCTCGGTTTTGTCTATCCTGTCCACATATATGTCGGCCTTGCCGTCATGCCTGCTCCATACGACATTGCGGCCATGAAAGGAGGACTCACGGACAGCCTGGCGGACCAAAGCGTCGTCAGAGCAATAGACAAGGCAGGACGAATCCTTGAAAAGCTTCAGCTTTTCCAAAGCCTTCTGCTTCAAGGAACGGAAATTCTCCTGATGCGCGGCCCCTATATTGGTGAGCAGACCTATGTCCGGACGGATGACGGCTTCAAGCCTGTCCATTTCGCCAGGCTTTGAAATCCCCGCTTCGAATATCGCCAGACCGTATGTACTGTCCATGTTCCAGACTGACAAAGGCACGCCGGTCTGGGAATTGTAGCTTTTCGGAGACCTTACGATATCGTATCGGCCGCACAACAGACGGTAAAGGAACTCTTTCGCCACGCTTTTGCCGTTACTGCCCGTTATCCCTATCACCGGCATTGCGAAACGGCCTCTGTGATATGACGCAAGCCTTTGCAGGGCCAAAAGGGTATCTGAAACTTTAAGGAATGCCGCATCCGGCATATCTTCAATGCCCGGAATGTCATGCGAGATGACAAAGCACCTCACCCCCATGTCATAGGCTTCGCGCACATATTTATGTCCGTCGTTGGTTTCGGTCTTGATCGCAAAGAACAGGGTGACGCCGGGAAAAGACAACCTCCTGCTGTCGACCGATATCTCCGAGAAGACATATCCCCCGCAGCCGCCGGCATCGGCATCCAGTATTTTTGCCGCCTCCGCAATAGTGTATTCCATTCTGCCTTTATCCAATTTTCCAAAAAAGATTTTTAAAAGTCCAAAAATAGCAAAATAATTTCCCTTCGCATACGGTGCACGCATGATATTTTCATATCTTTGAAGGATTTTTTAACACTTGCATTTTAAAATGCGCAGAATGACAAACACATTTTTCATCTTCACGGCATTTCTTGCCGCAATATCAGTCGCTTCATGCAATGAAACTCCTACGCCCGCAGACCCGGAAATACCGGATGACAATGACGGCAAAGATACTGTCGAGGTGGTTGCCGAAATACAGGACAAAGACATCGAAGGATATTTCAAAGCATCTCTGTCAGGCGCCGACAGCCTTTTCGGCGGAAATTACAAGATCCGGACAGACTCGGTAGCCGAAAACAGGGACCGCGTATGGGGGCTGTGGAAGGAGGCCAACGGAGATTTCATGGAAGACAAGCTCCCGACACCGGACGACCTTGTCACCTCGCACGAAGCAAGTCACTGGACGCTTCCGGCAGAGCTCGGGCCAAACGCCATCATGCCCTTCTACTACGGGACGAAAGGCAGCGCTCCCGGCGACAAAGCCACAGCCTGCGAATGGGCATCTGGGATTTTGATTTGCGTCCACACCCCGGCTTAACTCACAACTTCGTAATTTGCTGTAAATCAGTAATTAATGGTACATGTGCCTAAATTTGGCTGTGGAGCAGAGGGGTTTCAGAAACCCTCAAAATCCACACCCGTAAAAAATTATTACAATTGTAAATCATTGTATATTAATGAATTACTGTATATTTACATTAAGTCTTGGCGTGGCCTGAACAAGGAACAAGGCACAAGAGGATGAGAATGTTCAGATTTCCACCACTGCGACAACCGGCCGTTAACCAGATTATTGAGATATAAATTGCATGCATGGAACCCTGTGGCGGCAGCAGGTTCGCCGCAGACATCCATGCCTATGAGCCGGCAATGCTCTCCCAGAAGGGACAGGGCCTGCAAAAGGAAGTCAATACCGAGGTTTCCCTGATCCCAGTTGGTAATGGCGCAATCCCTCGACAGGACATCCTTGTCTATGGAGACATATATCGGGATACCGGACCGCAATACGGCAGCGAAAGAAGGGATATCGGACAGAGGACGGTCGGGAAATCCCGTACACTCCTGCTGCGAAAGGACGGAGACCCGCTCCGAACGGACAGCCCTGGCATCCGTTTCAGGAACGCCGACAATCAGGACATCATTCAGAAAAGGATTGCAGTCGAGCATGTCTTTCACCCAACCGCCGCATGACAGCAGGCCTTCGAACATTGCGGGCTGCATGTCCGTATGGTGGTCGAAGAGGACAAGCGAAAACCGCTCCCGGATCTTGTCCGTCCACAATTTTGTCATATAATGATAATTGCCTGAATCCAGGAAATGCAGGCCATATGGAGAAAAGGCGGCCATGAGTTTCCTCAAAGCCGCCTGTGCATCTTCGTCGCAATAACAATCCGTACCCCGGATGCCACGGCAATCCATCCTTTGGAAAGCACGGTCAAGAGAGAACGGCTGCAATCCGTACACTCCGGTAAAATCCATTATGACATCCTCGGACATTACGACAACTCAAGCAATCGTCAAGCCAAATGCCAGCCGTCTCCATGGCAGGAATGACCTCCGTCCCCTTCATGGTGATGGCTGCAACTTTCGCCGGAATCGGTCAGACGCCCGGCAAGATAATCATCGAGCACATCCTCAACCGCCCCGCTGCAACCGCGGATGACCGTAAGGCCCGCCTCATTCAACTTGTTGAGAGCCCCCATTCCCATGCTTCCTGCAAGCATGACAGTGATGCCCTTCTCTTTAAACACGGCAGCTATGCCGGATTTGCAGCCGCAACCCTGCGGCGAAGGCATATCCTCGCTTCCGGTTATTTTCCCTGAATCGTCTACAGTCACTATCGAATAATGTTCGCAATGGCCGAAATGGTCATCGATGCGCCCGTCGCGCACGGGCAAAACGATTTTCTTCATTTCAAATCCTCCTCACGCCGCATCCCTCCGGCATCCGCAAACGCGAAAATGCCGGAGAGAGACGGACACAATGATTATTTTTCACCGAAAAGCACTTCCGGTCCCTGGACGAAACGGATATCCCGAGGGATGCCGGCCTGGTTGATGCGGTCGAGATCTGCCTGAAGTTCCGGAGTGATCTTGCCGTTATCCTGCCTGTACTGAGCGGCAAACTCCACATTGCCGTCACCCTGGGTGGTGATAATCAGATTCGCCCAGCCGTCAATGGCCGCCTTTGCCTTGTCAAAATCTATCGAATACACACCGTCGGCATTCCTCGTGAAAGCGCCGGCCTTGTTCATATAGTTGAAACACATCATATTGGCATTGCCGTGCGAAGATGCCGCGCCGAAACGCACCGAACGGAAAATACCGGCGATGTAAGTAGTGATCGCATCCTCTACGGATATATCGCCAATCTCGCCTTTCTCTATCAGCTTGCAAACCATGAAAAGCCCGAGTATATCGGCCTTTGCCTCTTCCCAGGAAGTCTTTTCCGTGCCCATGACTGCATCTACGCTGCCCTTGCCGTTGATGGTCTCCTTGATACCAAGACCGTGTGCGACCTCATGGAAAGTGACATTCCAGAAAAACGCATCGAATTTAAGATGGTCTACCAATGACGAATCCATCAGCAGCCGTCCGATCGGCATCATGATCTTGTCGAATTTCGCCTGCATGGCGTTACGCAACTGGAGACGGCGCGTACCTTTCATCTGATGCACCCTTTCGTCGTTAGGCAGGTTGATTGCGATGGTCTTGCTCCCGGCATTGCAGTCTCCCGCATAGTTAACTACATCATAGACATTCAGGTCGGAAGAGGTTCCCGGAACGAAGGTCTTGTATTCGGGAGCGCAAGGCAGCTCTTTCTGAAGGTCTGGGAGCATGGCGATGAACTTGGTGAGCTCTTTGCTGCGCGCCTCGTCTTTGAGGAGTATGAAAGACTCGTAGGAAGTCTTGGTCTCGCGGAACTTGTCATCGTAGCTCTCGATAGGACCGACCACGAAGTCTATCCTGCTGTCCTTCATATCCATCCATGCGAGATCGCTTTCAAGATAATCGTCGGTACGGAAAGCCTCTGCGCGCTTGAGAAGATAGTTTTTCAGTCCTTCGTCCTCGGCAAGGGCGGCAGCCTGCTCCAGCAAAGAGCACATTTCCCGGACTTCGGAAGCATATTCTTCATGATACCAGACAGTCTTAAGCGAACCGTCCTCGCCACGGCGCAATACCGTGTACCACGAATCCTTGTCCGGATTGTCGAAAGCCTCGAACTCCTCAGCCGTAATGTCGGAAGGATAGTAATTGCATACGGCCGGCTTGTCACCGTAGCCTTCTATGAAAGGCTTGTTGTCATCCAGCCTGTCCCACGGGCCGTACTGGATCATGGCGAACTCCTTTGCAAGAGGGTCTTCGACAGCCTCCATCAAAGCCTTGTCGCCGAAAGTCTGTTTCCAGAACAGATCGTCCGTGATTTCCGCGATACGGAAAAATATTCCGACAATCTGCTTCTCGTTTTCGGAAAGCGAATCGGCCAAAGGTGATGTCAGCTCGAAAGGAGCGTACTCGTCCACCTTCGCCTTCAAAGGAGAATCCACCTGCTGCGCATCATTGCAGGAAACGGCCAGTACAACTGTTGCCATAGCCGGTAAAATGTTTTTAAAAATCTTCATAATATCTTTGAATTGCATGTATCAAAAACGGTCACGGGCCGCAACGACCCGCAACCGTACAAAGATAGGTAAACTCGCCCGATTTCGGATGG
>DEPW01000127.1:22253-24993 GCA_002358965.1 Bacteroidales bacterium UBA3382 | reverse complement strand
TGAAAGAGTATCTGGGACTTCCTGTGGCCTTCCATGACAAGCAGGAAGGGAACGAGGCTCCCGGTGTCGTCACCGGTCTTGCCTGGACGGAGGTCGGAGGCGAAATACTCTTTGTCGAATGTTCCGTGAGCGAAGCCACATCAGGGGCGCACGGGGCGCTTTCGATGACCGGCAATCTCGGAGATGTGATGAAAGAGTCCGCGACTATCGCCTATCAGTATGTTAAAGCGCATCCGCAGCTTGCGAAGATGACTGCCGAACAGTTCGCCAAAAGGGACATCCATATCCATGTTCCTGAGGGCGCTACGCCTAAGGACGGGCCTTCGGCCGGCATAACGATG
Source organism: Bacteroidales bacterium UBA3382 (assembly GCA_002358965.1). Taxonomy (GTDB): domain Bacteria; phylum Bacteroidota; class Bacteroidia; order Bacteroidales; family UBA932; genus Merdivivens. The sequence goes on along the minus strand of DEPW01000127.1, from coordinate 24,652 downwards.
GTAAGTTCCATGGTGTCGGCTTTGCGCGGAGAAAAGGTCAGGACGCACATCGCGATGACCGGCGAGATGACCTTGCGCGGAAAGGTGCTCCCTGTCGGCGGTATCAAGGAAAAGATACTTGCAGCCAAAAGGGCCGGTGTCACCACCATCGTGCTTTCGAAGGACAACAGGCGCGATATCGAGGATATCAAGGAGATATATACGCGAGGCCTGTCATTCGAGTATGTGGACACTATCGACGATGTGATAAAGTTCATCTTTGAATAACATGATTCCGCGATGACTGTCAAGATTGAACCGAGCTGGGGCGAGGCTCTGAAAGACGAGTTCGACAAACCGTATTTTCAGGAGCTTGCGGCATTCCTGCACGAAGAAAAGCGAAAGGGAGTTACGATATATCCCAAAGGAGGGGACATATTCAATGCTTTCAAATATACTCCCGTAGATTGTGTAAAGGTCGTGATAATTGGCCAGGACCCCTACCACGGGGCCGGTCAGGCCCACGGCCTTTCTTTTTCAGTCCCCCACGGAGTGACCCCTCCTCCGAGTCTGAAAAACATTTTCAGGGAAATCGAAACGGATCTCGGCGTGAAAATGAGCGGAAGCGGGAATCTCGAAAAATGGTCCCGGCAAGGGGTGTTGCTCTTGAACGCCTCGTTGACCGTAAGGGCGGGGCAGCCCATGTCGCACAGCCGGATCGGCTGGGAATCCTTTACTGATGCCGCGATACGGTATCTTTCGGACAACAAGGACGGGCTGGTCTTCCTCTTGTGGGGAAATTACGCGCGTGGCAAGAAGGATCTTATCGACGCTTCGCGGCACTACATACTTGAAGCGGCGCATCCGTCTCCTTTGGCACGGGGCGCGTTTTTCGGATGCCGCCATTTTTCCAGGACGAACGAGATACTCGTTTCGGAAGGGAAGGAGCCTGTCGACTGGGTCATTTGAGTATCTTCCCCAACAGATTTTCCAAATCTTCCGTGTCGATGTATTTTGCATAAAGAGTCTTGTCCGGCCCCAGAAGGAAGATTGCCGGAAGCTGCGACAGGTCGTATTGGCCTAACATGAAACTTTCCACATCATATTCGTCGCAGTCGATGTAGACAAAACTTACAGTCCCTTCATAGCGTTTCTCGAGTTCCGAGGCGGACGGCAGCTCTTCTTCGCATCTTCGGCAGCTTTTCGAATAGACATACAATACCGTCAGAGGGGAGTCTATGCTATGCAGGGTGCATTTCATTTCCGGCAGAGGAATGTCAGGGACGGTTTCTCCGAGAGGCGTAAGTCCGTATAGCCTCATGAATAGCCCGGCATCGTTCACAATGGCCCCGTCCCAGTGCAGGGTGTCGGACAGTATCTCCTGCTCGGCGAGGTACGCCGCCCCGCATTTGTATGGGTAGCCGGTGCGATATCTCAAGTCGTAGTACAGCGCCTCGAGGAAGGCCTTCCTGTCCGTGTCCGAGGCGTCTTTCAACTGTTCTCTGAAAGAGTCCACGAGGATCTTTACGCTGTTGCAGTCTTTCTTGCCGATGGTGCCGAGGACGACATCCACGAGAGTCCCCATTTCTTCAGGGCTTATCCGCGGAGGGGAAACAAGACGGTCGAGCAGTTGCACGAGGGATTCGGTGTCGAGATTCCTTCCGACTATGATTCCGCCTTCATCGAGCAGGAACATCTTCGGCGTCGAGACCACTCCGTACAGCCGTGGAAAATCCGTCGAATATCCAGGATCCCATGCATTCACGGTTTCCAGGGAGTCGGATGGCGCGGGAAGGCGTTCGGATATGTACTTTTCCCATGCCTGTCCGTCCTGCCCTGTATATACTGTCACGAGCCTCAAGGGGATGCCGAACAGTCCGATGTCGGCCGCCGAGCGGAGCATTATCGTCTCGGCAAGACAGGACGGGCATCCGGTATCGTAAAAATACAGAATGGTGTACGGTTTTCCGGAGCAGTCGTCAGGTATGTCGAAAACCCCTCCGTCTTCGGTCGTGAAACGGGCCTTGGGCGCCTTCATTCCTATGAGGGAATTCCTGTTGAATTCGGCGAAAACCCTGGCTGCTGCCAGTTCCTCTTCGCTGCGCATGCGGATTTCGCCTGAAGCGAACCGGGTGTCAGTCAGATATACCGCCATGGCTTCCGCCCCCATGATCGGGGAGGATTTGAAATGATCGTATATCCTGAGGGCGACATGTCTTGCAGTGATGGTGTCGTTCCCGCATCCGTCGATGATGGAATCAATGTTTTCCTTCTGTATCTCAGGCGGCTCTGTGTCGAGTGCGGCGAGATATCTGTCGAGAGTGCTGTCTATCCTGCCGAAAGAGGTGCAGGCCGATGTGTCTGCCCGGTCCGTTCCGGCAGGTGCAGGCCGGGCCTGCCGTGCAGTTCCGCATGAGCAG
>DEPW01000127.1:394-22191 GCA_002358965.1 Bacteroidales bacterium UBA3382 | reverse complement strand
TGCCGCCGCTTTCGGAATATAGTGTGTGGACTTCATTTTCTGTTTTCCGGGAGGACGACCCCTTTCGGCATGAAGTCCCTCAGGTCTCCTCCATATTTTATCAGGTCTCTGACCGCCGTCGAGGATATGTGCGAATATCTTTGCGACGATGCGATGAATATCGTGTTGATCCTCTCGTTCAGATGCTTGTTGGCATCCGCTATGGATCGTTCGTATTCGAAATCGATGGTGGATCTTATACCCCTTATGATATGGTATATGCCTGTCTTTTCGCATAGCGTGGCCGTAAGGCAGTCATAAGTGATGATTTCATACCTTTCCTGGGGTATGTCCGCCGATTTCATGGCCTGCCGGATGATGTCTTTGCGTTGTTCGCAATTGTAATGTCCTCTCTTGTCGCTGTTTATGCCTATGGCTATGACGATCTTGTCAAAAAAGCCGAGACTGCATCCGACGATTTCGAGGTGGCCGGCAGTGAACGGGTCGAATGACCCGGGAAAAATTGCCGCGCGGCAGGTGTTTTCGCGGGGATCCATGTCGTTCGGCAAAAGATTATCCTACGAAATGGTAGTGAGGACCGAATCTTTCGAATGCGGCCCGGTCAAGATCTTCCTGTGCCGAAGGGTCTGCGACCGATATGATGAGCTTGGCGCGTTCCTGAAGCGATTTGCCGTAGAGGTTTACGGCTCCGTTTTCGGTGACAAGCCAGTGGATATGGTTCCTCGTGGTCACGACTCCCGCTCCGAGGGTAAGGGTCGGCGCGATCTTGGATATGCCTTTGTTGGTTACCGAAGGCATAGCGATTATGGCCTTTCCTCCTTCGGACAGAGATGCTCCGTAAGTGAAGTCTATCTGTCCTCCTACTCCGCTGTAGAACTTGGTCCCGAGCGAGTCGGCGCATACCTGTCCGGTGATGTCTATCTGCAGGGCGGAGTTGATGGCGGTGACCTTAGGGTTCTTTGCGATGACATAAGGGTCGTTGGTGTAGCCTACATCCATCATCGCCACCATAGGGTTGTCGTTGATGAAATCATAGCATTCCTGGCTTCCCATAAGGAAGGTCGATACCATCTTGCCCCTGTCGATCTTCTTGTCGGCTCCGTTGATGACGCCTTTTTCTACCAAAGGAAGCACTCCGTCGGCAAACATTTCGGTATGTATTCCGAGATTCTTGTGGCCGCCGAGCTGTGCCAGTACTGCGTTAGGGATGGCCCCTATGCCCATCTGGAGCGTGGCTCCGTCTTCGATGAGATTGGCGCAATGCATGCCTATCTTCTTTTCCACTTCGTTAGGTTCGCTGAAATGTGCGGGCTGCAAAGGATCGTTCCCTTCGACGAAGATGTCGATCATGGACAAAGGAATGATGGCATCTCCCCATGCGCGCGGGACATGAGGGTTGACTACGGCGATTACGGTGCGTGCGCATTCGATTGCGGCAAGTGTGGCGTCCACCGAAGTGCCCAATGATACATATCCGTGCTGGTCGGGTACGGAAACCTGTATCATGGCGACATCGATCGGGAGGACGCCGCTGCGGTAGAGCTTCTGCGTCTCGCTCAGGAAGATAGGAATGTAGTCGGCATATCCGGCCTGTACGTTCTTCCTTACATTTGCACCTACGAAAAAAGCCTGATGGAAGAAGATTCCTTCGTATTTTTCATCCGTATAGGGCGCGGGTCCTTCCGTATGGAGGTGGTGTATGGACACATTTTTGATTTCACCGGCATCGCCCCTGCGGCAGAGTGCTTCGATGAGTATCCTCGGTGCGCTTGCGACGGAGGACAAGTGGATGTGGTCGCCGGACTTCACTGCTTTGACGGCTTCGTCCGCGCTTACATACTTGATGTCGAATTTCATATCAATAGTGTTTAATTCATATTTTACAAAAACTTCGGAGCTGTTTAAACGGCTTCTATATTCCGGTCTCTTTTATGTAATCCGCAAAAGTAAGGATTTTTTTATAATTTTGCGCCTGCTTATGAGAAGTTGTTTTGATTTTGATTGATATATGGAGACGAACAGGGAAAGACAGAAAGAGGCTTTCGGCCGGCTTCTTGACATAATGGACAGGTTGAGGGCCGAATGCCCTTGGGACAGAGAGCAGACTATGGCTTCTTTGCGCCCCAATACCATAGAGGAGACATATGAGTTGAGCGATGCCATAATGAAGGGCGACAACAGGAATGTGGCAAAGGAGCTGGGCGATGTCCTGTTGCATGTGGTGTTTTATTCGAAGATACTCGAAGAAAAAGGCGAGTATGATATCGAAAATGTCATCGATTTTCTGTGCGACAAGCTCATATACCGTCACCCCCATGTCTTTTCGGCTACCGAAGTCTCCGGCTCCGCCGAAGTCGTACGCAACTGGGAGCAGCTCAAAATGAAGGAAAAAGACGGCAACAAGCGGATACTGTCGGGCGTTCCGGGCGCGTTGCCGGCTCTGATAAAGGCCTACAGGATGCAGGAAAAGGCCCGCGCCGTGGGGTTCGATTGGGAGGAACGCTCACAGGTATGGGATAAGGTCAAGGAGGAAATCGGCGAATTCGAGGCGGAGATAAAGGCCGGGGGGCTTTCCAAGGACAAGGCGGAAGGCGAACTCGGGGATGTGCTGTTCGCCGTAGTGAATGCGGCAAGGCTTTACGGTCTTGATCCGGATACGGCGCTGGACCGTACCTGCGAGAAATTCCGCCGGCGTTTCACATATCTCGAAGAGCATACCATCCGCGAAGGCAGGAGTCTGAAGGACATGTCCCTTTCCGAGATGGACCGTATCTGGGACGAAGCAAAAGGAAAAGGGCTTTGATTATGTGCGCCGACTGGATGCAGAGGACGGGCATGCTGCTCGGAAGCGGGACGCTTTCGCGGCTCGGGAAGTCTACCGTGGCGGTAATAGGCGTCGGAGGAGTAGGGGGCTATGCCGCCGAAATGCTCGCCCGCTCCGGCGTTGGGAGGCTCGTGCTCGTGGATTCGGACACAGTGGCCGAGACGGATCTCAACCGGCAGATAACCGCATTGCACTCTACTTTGGGGCGGAGCAAATGTTCCGTGCTGGAACAGCGCCTGAAGGACATCAATCCGGACCTGTCCGTAATCACTGAAGAAGCCTATGTCGAGCCTGACGGCATCGAAGGCCTGCTGGGAAAATATGCAATAGATTTCCTCGTGGATGCCATCGATACGCTTTCCCCGAAGCTCGCCCTGATATGCCATTGCGTCAAATCGGGTCTGCCCTTCGTCAGCTCCATGGGGTCCGGGGCGAAGACCGATGCCACGGCGGTAAGGATTTCGGACATATCGAAATCGCACAACTGCCCTCTTGCCTACATAATCAGGAAAAAATTGCGCAAGTCAGGGATATCCAAGGGTTTCAAAGTCGTATATTCCGAGGAACTTCCCGATCGCAATGCGATAGTCGAAAGCGAAGGGAGGAACAAGAAGTCCCTGGTCGGTACGGTGAGTTATATCCCGGCAGTATTCGGTTGCGCCTGTGCGCAGGTGGCGATTGAATATTTCCGTAAAATTGATTAATTTTGCAATTTGTTTTTGGACATGGCATCATCTTATACTATACGAGAGATAACAGGCAGGCGCGATATGAAGCGATTCATCCGCTTCCCTCTTGACCTTTACCGTGATTGTCCGCAATATGTCCCCGCTTTGAACGCGGATCAGCTGCACTCGCTCACGGATGTGCCGTCAAGACGCTATTGCGAACTTAAGCTTTGGTTGGTCGAAGACCGGGGAGGCAAAGTCGCAGGCCGAATAGCCGGCATGATCAATCCGAGGTACAACGACTTGTATGGCCGCAAGCGTGCCCGTTTCGGATGGTTCGACACCATAGAAGATTACCGGGTGGCGCAAATGCTGCTGGACGCGGCTTGCGGATGGGCCCGTTCGAGAGGGATGAATGAAATCCACGGACCATTGTATTACAACACTATGGGCAAGCAAGGGATGCTCATCGAAGGTTTCGGCAACACCCCGCCGTTCAATTGCCTTTACAATTATCCGTATTATCCGCAGTTCGTCGAGCGTTACGGTTTTGTGAAGGAACTCGACTGGGTCCAGTACAAGGCCAGGGCCAATCAGGGGCTTCCCGAGAGGATGGAACAGATGGCGGAGCGTCTTATGAAGCGTTACCGGCTCCATGTGGCAGATGTGTCGGAACTGAAAAAAGACAAGGCCCGGGTATACGATTTTTTCAGGAATTACAACGAAAGCTTTGCATCTGTCCCGAATTTCATTCCCTATGACGACGCCGAGATCGAAGAGGAGTCCAGGCAGGTGATGCAATTGCTCAGTCCCGAAACAAACTGCATCCTTTTGGACGAAGACGGCCAGGTCGCTGCGTTCGGGATATGTTTCCCGAGCATATCGGAGGCCCTGAAGAAAGCCAGGGGACGGCTGTTCCCGTTCGGCTGGTACCACCTGCTTCAGGCATTCAGGCCCAAGCACATAGAAGTGCTCGACCTCATGCTCACCGGCAATGCGCCTAAATACCAGAACACAGGGATCTCGGTGATAGTCCACAAGATACTGGCGGACAATTTCAAGCGTCTCGACATAGATTATGCAGTCACTAATCCGCAGGTCGAGACGAACAATGCCGTAAATGTCTGGGAACGGTATGAACATGAGCCGTTCATGCGAAGAAGATGTTATATTAAAAATATATAGTTCAAGGTAAATGGCAGATTATTCCATCATAGAGAAGATCGACGGTCTGAAAGAAAAGTTCCAGTCGCTCCAGAAAGAACTCGCATCCCCCGATGTGATAGCTGACATGAAACGGTATGTGCAGCTGAACCGCGAATATAAAGAATTGGAACCTGTGATCAATGCAGGCGAAAGATACAAAAAAATAATCGAAGAATATGAGATGGCCAAAGACATAATGGCCAACGAGAAGGATGAAGATTTGAAAGAGCTCGCAAGGGAGTCTCTGGCGGAAGTCGAACCGAAGATCCCGGAAATGGAGGAAGAGATCAAGCTCCTGCTGATTCCGAAAGACCCTCAGGACGGTAAGAACGCCATAGTCGAAATCCGCGGAGGTACGGGAGGGGACGAGAGCGCCATATTTGCAGGAGACCTTTTCCGTATGTATTCGAAATATATCGAACGCAGAGGATGGCGTATCGAAGTCACTTCCCAGTCGGAAGGGGCCGTAGGCGGTTTTAAGGAAATAATATTCAAAGTGATAGGCGAAGGTGTGTACGGCGTCCTGAAATATGAGTCGGGGGTTCACCGCGTGCAACGCGTGCCGCAGACGGAAACTCAGGGGCGTGTCCATACTTCGGCCGCATCGGTGGCGGTCCTTCCCGAGGCCGAGGAATTCGACATAGAGCTGAACATGAACGATATCCGCAAAGATACCTTCTGCTCTTCAGGTCCGGGAGGGCAATCGGTAAATACGACTTATTCCGCTATCAGGCTTACCCATATTCCTACCGGCATAGTGGTGCAATGCCAGGACGAAAAGTCGCAGCTGAAGAATTTCGACAAGGCTCTGAACGAACTCCGTACGCGCTTGTACAACCTTGAATATCAGAAATACCTTGACGAGATTTCCGCAAAGCGCAAGACCATGGTGTCGACCGGCGACCGTTCGGCGAAGATCCGTACTTACAATTATCCCCAATCGCGCGTTACCGATCACAGGATCAACTATACGATGTACAACCTGCCGTCTTTCATGGACGGCAATATCCAGGAACTCATAGACCAGTTGACAATCGCTGAAAATGCCGAGAGGCTAAAGGCGGCAGGCGAATGATGCCTGTCATTCGAGGTATCGTTCAAGCTCGCTCATCGCCTTTCGGGCGGACTTGCCGTTGTAGAGTATGTCGTGGACGGTGTCCGCTATCGGCATGTATATCCTGTGCCTCATGTTGATGTGCCTGATGCAGTCGGAGGCGAAGTAGCCTTCGGCGATCATCGTCATCTCGTTCAGCGCGGACTTGACGCTGCATCCTTTGCCTATGAGCAGCCCGAGTCTTCTGTTGCGGCTTAATGTCGAATAGCAGGTCACCAGCAAATCTCCCAGGTATGCCGAGATGCTCGTGTCCCTCGTGTACGGATAGCTCTCGTTGAGGAACTCCCTCATTTCTTTCGAGCAATTGGATATCAGCACGGCTCTGAAATTGTCTCCGTAGCCCAGTCCGACGGATATCCCCACGGCGATGGCGTAGATGTTTTTCAATATTGAGGCATATTCGGCTCCATAGATGTCGCTCGAATATGTAAGGTGCATGTACGGAGTGGACAGTTTCCTGCCTATGATGCCGGCGTTGAAGTCATCCGAGCATACGATGGTAAGGTATGAAAGTTTCTTTGCGGACACCTCTTCGGCATGTGTCGGCCCTGTGATGATGCCCATGCGTTTGAAAGGTATGATGTACTTGTCGTGCATGTATTCGGTAGGGGTCTTGTAGTCCCCCTGCACTATGCCTTTTATCGCTGAGACTATGAATTTGTCATCGAGCGATACCTTGAGGTCCTGAAGGAATGTCTTGATGAACGCCGACGGCATGGCGAGGAATACGATGCCGGCATTTTCGATTGTCTCGTTGATGTCAGGCGAGACATGCAGTCTGTTCCTGTCAAGTTCGGCATCTCTGACATATTTGCAGTTGTATCCGTATTTAGTGACGGATTCGATGATTTCAGGATTCCTTATGTTCCAGTGGACAGTGCCCTCGTTTTCGCACAATACTTTTACAATTGCGGTCGCCCAACTTCCGTATCCTATTACGGCACATTCTGTTCCGCGGTCTAATCTCAATTGGTTGTTTATGCCCATGGTATTGTCAATGTTCTTTAATAATCAAAGCGGAGTTCCAAATTTCAGATTTTTTTTCGAATAAGTCAAGTCGTGACATGTTTTTTGTCGCTGTTCCGCATGCCGTGCAGGAGCATATTATATATAAGGAGTGATTACGGAGGTGCGTCTTTCCGGGATTTCCCGGTTCATTGAAAACCGTACTGGAAATGCCCGGGGGCTTTTGTCGATAACACTTTTGCCGGTCATGGGGGGGGGTAAAAAAAAAAGACGAAAAAATTTTGTGGTGAAAGAAATTTCTTATACATTTGCGAAGTATTATGACATAATAAAAGGAGAGTTATATCGAAAAACAGAGATGTTCAACCTTAAACGACAATGAAATCCGGTTATAAACCTATGATTTGCAGTCGAGTAATTTATTTTATTTTTTATTAATAATTAACTTTTTAAATTAAATTTATCGTTATGAAAGGTTTCTTGAGAAAAGTTATGTTGATTGCATCTTTTGGTGCAGCACTGACTTTCTTTGGGTGTCAGAAGGACTACACCGATGACATCAACAAGGTCCGTGACGATCTGACCGCCGCTCTCGAAGAGCAGAACCAGGCCCTCACGGATGCTATCAATTCCCTCAGGGAAGAGGCACAGCAGTATGCTGACGCCGCCGAAAAGGCAGCCAAGGAGTATGCTGATGCTGCCGCTCAGGCAGCTCAGGCCGCAGCAATAAAAGAAGCTGAACGCTTGGCCGAAGATGCTTTGAACGCAGCTAAGGAATATGCGGACAATGCGGCAAAGGAAGCAGCAGCAGCAGCAAAGGCAGAGGTTTTGGCAGAAATCCAGGAAGATCTTGAGCGGGTTTTGAGTGATGCCAAGACATATACAGATCAGGAAATCAGCGCCCTCAGAGGCGAGCTCGAAGAGAAGATCAAAGAGCTTTCAAGCCGTATCGAAGGCGTAGCGTCTGACCTCAACACTCTCAAAGAGGAAGTAGAGAAGATGGGCGGGCAGATTAACGATCTTCTCGCATTCCAAGCGCTTGCCGAGTCGAGGCTGAAAGCATTGGAAGACTACAGGGACGAGGTTAAAGCATTCATCGAGAAAGCAGGCAAAGAGCTTGAATCCCTCAGGAACGACCTTACCGACCTTGCAGCACAGCATGACAAGGACATCACTGATCTGACAGGCAGGATTGACTCGCTCAGGGCCGACTTCGAAGCCCAGATTGATTCGATCAACGGTCTTATCGCCGATATCCAGGGCGATATTATTCGCATCGACAGCCTGATAGAGGATCTTTACGGAGAAGTCGCAGCTGTCGAGAGCGCTCTCAACGATTACAAAGAGTTGGTTGAGCAGAAGCTCGAGACACTGAAGAGCGAACTTGAATCTGCAATCGCTGCGGGCGACCAGGCAGTCAAAGAGGAGCTCCTCAATAAGATCAGCGACGAGATAGAGCTTCTTGACCAGGCTTTGAGAGAGTATTTCACTACCGAGCTTGCTGAAATGGAAAAAGAGTTCAATGCAAGCATCGAAGAAGTGAAGAAGGACCTCGAGGACAAATATATCGATCTTAAGGACGACATTGCTGACATCAACCTTAGGATAGACGACATAGATGATAAGATCAGTGATATCAACGGGGCCCTCATAGGTCTTGAGGAAAAGATAGGCAGCCGCCTTACTTCTGTTTCCCTGATTCCGGAACTCTATCTCGACGGCGTACCTGCATTCTGGCTCGAGTCCGTTTCATATCCGACCATAACTCTCGATCCTGAGACCGAATTGGCAGAGATCAACCGTGATGAATATTTCTCTGCTCCGGGTGCGGCTACCAAATTGCGCTATCACCTCTCTCCTGCACATGTGACTACCGACGGTATCGCAAACGCCGAGTATCTGATCGAACTGGCACAGGTGATTACAAAGGCTCCAGGCAATGTTTCCCTCAAGGTGGTAAGCTATGAAGTCAACGAAGAGACGAACGAACTCGAAGTCTATGTTGTTAAGAACAGCGGTGAATCTCTGATAGAGGAGACCGGTGATGCACTTTGGGAGAATGAATATTATATCCATACCGCAGCTCTCCGTCTTGAAATCGCAAGCGACCTGCTTTATGACGGCGAGACTGAGGCTTATGTGACTTCAGAGTATTCGGCTATGCTCGAAAGGACTTCTGGAATTCATATCAAACCAGCTGCTGTCGAGTGCACGGAAGACCAGCCGGCATCATACAGCCTTACTTATGCTGACGCTATTGCAGCAGCGCCTGTAAAGGTACTTGACTTCGGCGGTGAGATTGACCTTACTACATTGGTTGCAGCATGTATGTATTCGCGTGAAATGGGCGATCTAACTATTAAAGAGCTTACTGAAGAAGATCTTGCAGCTTCAGGTCTCGAATTCCGTTTCGAAATCCCTACTGCCGAAAACTTGTACGATGGCGTTAACCAGCAGCAGTTCATCAAATTTACAGATGATGCCAAGACTACCGTTACTTCGTCGATTCCGGAAGGACAGGATGAATTCGATCAGGCCTTCCCTGTAATCCGCGTTGAAATTATCGATACCAACAACGAAGACGCTATCGTTGATGTACAGTGGTTCAAACTCAGGTTCAAGAACAAACTTATCCCTGAAGTAGACCTCGGTGCAGTTCACACATTCAACGGTCTCCTCGGTTGCGTTGACTTCGTCAACATACTCGACTGGGCTGATATCCAGGAGGATATCCTCAACAACATCGGTAAAGTAAACGAAGAAGGCGTACCTGCAGGCGTTTCATTCGAAGACTTCCAGAAGTACTATCGTACCGATGGCGGTATGTTCTCATATCAGGTTAACGGAAAAGCCAATGTAACATTCGATTGGACAGCAACAGATTACACTGCAGCTACTCCGGTAATTACATGGACTTACACTATCGCCGAACTCGGAAATGTTATCGATGAGATCCTCGAGAACGGCAGCGTTACCAAGTCTGTAACTATCATCATCTCGCCTCGTTCCGACATGGAAGAGTATGCTGGTGACATTACATTCGAACTCGAACTCGTAATCACTCTCGAAGACCTTCCTAAGATTTACGGTTGGAACAATACTTTGAGCTGGACGGATCAGGAAGGACATACCCTTGCTGAAATCGACCCGGTAGGTTACAGTGACAGGACCAATACCAACCCTGGCGTTGCAGAGTTCGTAAGGTACAACTTCAACATGTACAGCCTCTTCAATGCAAATGATGAAAACGGTAACAACTTCATTACCAACATCATCCCTACAGCTGATCAGATAGCAGCTTACGCTGAAAGGGAGATCAACCTTGAAGATCTCTGGAAGTGCCGCAGGTGGGATATGCAGTTCGCAACTGCGCAGCCTGGTCTGCCGTTCGATTACACATTCGCAAGCCTGCCTTCTGACTGGGGCATGTTCACTAACTCCGACGGTCACTATCTGCGCAGAGCAGGTCAGGGCGAATCCACAGTTTGGTTCGATACTCCTGTAAATCCTTGGTACACAAGCGCACCTGCTACTTTCACAGCCCGTCTGTCTGATTTCGAGACTAAGGACTATGAAGGCTCTAAGATGCTCGTTAACGATGTCGAGGAACTCGAGAACGGTGCAGAGCGCAAGACTGTAGCTGTGAATGTATGGACAAGGATCAACGAGTGGAACTATTATCCAGTACACAGCTTTGATATCTGGTTCATGTCACCTGTCGATATCCCATTCCCTGAAGTTGAAGGCGAATTCAAGGATGTCAACATGAACAGCCAGACTATCACACTTCCTCACGGACAGCCTCAGGGAGTTGTAGACTTCCAGAATATGCCTGTCGATACTGATGCGAAGTATGCTTACTACAGGGTAGAGGACTATGCTTGGGATGCTGACAATATCCTTGTCGATGTACTCGAAGTACAGGAAGAGGACGGTTTCAACATCGTGGTAGATCCAAGCCTCGACGCTAACGACGAGACCGACAGACTTAAGATGTCGACAGTCGAAGAGTGCCACTTCGAGGTTGAGTTCAACGCCGAGACTGGTGAACTTACAGTAACCAACAACACAGGTCAGTCGTTGACTACTACCTGCCACTTGTGGATCAAGCTTACGCTCAAGCATGCTTATGGCGAGAAAGAGCTCTGGTATCCAATCGCTTACAGCCCTATCAGCAGGTAACTGTGTAAGATAGCTTAACAATTGATTTGAGGCCGTGTCAGTCGATGCGGCCTCTTATTTTGTATACCCTCTCTGTAGGCGCAAAGATTAAGTATTTTGTGCAAAAAAAATTTTTCTTCCGCAGGGGGAAATTGTTAACTTTGTCGAGTTATGACTAAGGAAGAACTGATGCGTAAGGCGATAGAGCTTTCTATCGAAAATGTCAAGGCAGGCGGCGGCCCGTTCGGGGCCGTGATAGCCCGTGACGGAGAGATAATAGCTACCGGTACTAACAGGGTTGTCCCTGACAATGACTCAACCGCACATGCAGAGGTCTGTGCGATAAGGGCGGCGTGTAAGGCTTTGGGCCGGTTCGATTTGTCAGGATGTGAGATATACACATCATGCGAGCCATGTCCGATGTGCCTCGGAGCAATATACTGGGCGAGATTGGACAAAATGTATTATGGGAATGGCAAAGAGGATGCCGCACGGATAGGCTTCGATGACGCATTCATATACAGGGAAATGTCACTGTCGCCGCTTCAGCGCAGGCTTGTTTCGGCAAGGCTGCTCCCTCAGGAAGCCATAAGGGCGTTTGAAGACTGGGAGAGTAAGCCGGACAAGACCGAGTATTAGCATCCGGCGTCTGATTCTAAAAGGCCTGGTCTCTTTCTTGTCGGATGACCGGTACTTTAATGAACTGTGCGTCAGGAAAATGTCTGTCCATATATTTGCGGATATAGTTTTCCGTGTCGTCGCGTATGGTCGTGTCCCCGATTTCGGGAAAGAGATTGTACATTACGGCGGCGACTTCGATTCCACGGCTTTCGAGTGCTTCGAAACTCAGCAATGTATGGTTTACGCTTCCCAATTTTCCGGATGTCACGAATATGACAGGGTATCCGCTGTCGAGTATGAAATCTATTGTCAGCATGTTTTCCGTCAGGGGAACCATCAGGCCTCCTGCTCCCTCTACGAGTACGATGTCGTAGATGCCGGCGAGCCGTCTTGTCGCATCGTTTATCTTGGCGAAATCGATAGGGCGCTTGTCTATGGCGGATGCAAGCAGAGGGGAGGCCGGGTATGAAAATATTTCGGGCATAGTCAGCAAGTCCCTGTCTTCGTCTGTCATGCCTGTCCCCATGATTTTCCTATGAAGTTCGATGTCTTCTGAGCGTCCGATGTTCCCTGTCTGGATGAATTTCTGGGTGATTGTCCGCATTCCGTTGGCGTTGAGAGTCTTGGCGAGATAGCCTGTTGCGTAGCTCTTTCCTGCATCGGTGTCGATGCCGCTGACGAAATAGATTCTTTTTTTCAAATTGATGCCGTTTGTCATATTAACCTTTTTTTGCCGCCATGAATATCGGATGATAGGTGACGGGAACTGCACCGTCCTCCCTTCCGTATCTGTCGCGGAAGTCTTTACAGAATGTTTCCAGATCGCCTTTGGACCAGAATGCCTTGCCCGTGGCCGTTACTCCTGTCTTCTTGAGGTGTCTGATGGCGTCGAGAGGCGAAGGGAACCAGATTCTGATGTTTTCCTGTTTGCTTAAAGTCGTACTGAGCCCGGCCGCGTAAAGGCCCTTTTCAAGCTCTTCCAGAGTCGGGTAATCGAGCCCCGTTCCGGTAATGCTCCTGATTTCCGTCAGATTGTCCTTGCCGAATGTCGAGAAGACGAGCAGGCCTCCAGGTGCGAGCGAGCCGTGGCATTTTTTCAGAAAGGTGTCAAGGTCGGCGAGCCATTGCATCGCAGAACACGAAGTGATCAAATCAAGATTGTCGGGAAAACGGACGGTTTCGGCATCGCCGCAGATGAATGCGGCATTCGGGACGAGCGATTTTGCGATAAGTCCCATTTCGGGGCTTATGTCATTGATATGGAGACGCTCTGGATGCAGCGTCTTCTGTATCATGCTTGTATATATTCCTGTCCCGCAGCCGATTTCCAATATTCTCGAGACTGGATGTCCTCCGACGGCGTGATGTAGTATGCGGCACATTTCGGTGGCGATGTCTTTCTGGACGGCCGCCTCTTGGTCGTAAGTATGCGCCGCTTTTGAGAAACGGCGTCGCACCAGATCCTTGTCTATCGCCATCATGTCCGTGCGCATTCTATTTTGGATTTGATGATTTCCCGGCAATAATGCGGACCGTCCGTATTCACAGTCTTTACTCCATGTGCATCCCAGAACCGTTTCTGGTTTGCGGCAGGGAATATCCTGTCTTTACCGCATATGATGGCTTCCGTCCACCATGGACCGGGTCTGTCGGCGTATGCGTTTGCCGACAGGCATTCCCATATCGATGAAAGCTCTTTTCTGAGGCTTTCGATATCCCTTTCCGGCGCAGTGCCCATAAACGACTCCAGTCCGGCCGTGTCTGAGCACATCCTGCGGCGGAATCTTGCGAGGCTGTCCTCGGTCAGATTGTCCAATGTACCTTTGAAAATCGCGGCAGGTATTCCGTAGCTGTCATCAGCCGGTAGCAGCGTGCCGTTTATTGCGGTGCCGCGCACTATCATGCTGGATTGCGGAAGATCGTCCCTAAAGATCTTTTGTGCGGCCCATACTCCCATGGACCATGCCGTGAGGCTGATTTCGCAGTAGCCCGACAACAATCCGTAATCGAATCCCATGTCGGCATAATCGTAACAGACCATATAGTCCATGCCGTCAGGACAATATGCCCTGAACGGAGTTTCGTCCATTCCCCATCCGGCAAAGAACAATGAGAGTTTGCTTGAACCTTCTTTTTTGATGAATGTCTGTTCCATAGGTGTCAAATCAGTCTGGAAAGTCTTTCGACTTCTTCTTCGGTAATGCAGGCTGTCAGCGAGATGCGGAGCCTTGAGGAGCCTGCCGGTACAGTAGGCGGGCGTACGGGAAGTACATAGAAACCTTCATCGCGAAGCCGTTCGGACGCCTTTATGGCAGCGTGGCTGTCTCCGGTAATGATCGGTATGATGTGGGATGAGGACGGGGTCTTCAGACCCTTGTCTTCCAATTTTTCACGCAGGCTCTTTGAAATGCGCCCCAGGTCTTCCCGCTTGCTTTTCATGCCGGGGAGTCTGCGGACTACGAAATCCGTCCATTTTACATTAAGCGGAGGCAGGGCGGTCGTGAAAATCAATGTCCGCATTTTGTTTATGAGGTATTCGCGTATCACATTGTCGCAGATTATGTAGGCTCCTTCCGAGGCTGCCGCTTTTCCGAATGTACCTACGAGCAGGTCGATCTCATTCGTTACTCCCTGTTGTTCCGCGCATCCTGTTCCCCTCTCGCCGCGTACTCCGAATGCGTGTGCCTCGTCGATGTAGAGCATTACATTGTCGTGCCTGTGCCTGATTCCGGCCAGAGCCGTAAGATCGGTTTCGTCTCCGTCCATGCTGAAAATGGATTCGGTGACGATGAACACCCTCTCGTATCTGCCTGCATTTTCGTCTACGAGCCTTTCGAGTTGTCCGAGGTCGTTGTGCCTGTATCTGATGTATCGCGCCCCAGACAGCCGGATTCCGTCGATGATGCTGGCATGGACGAGCTTGTCGGCAAGTATGAGAGACGCAGTCCCGGCAAGTGCAGGCAATATTCCAGTATTGGCGTGGTATCCGCTATTGAATACCAATGCGCTTTCGCGTCCGAAAAGTCCGGCAAGGCTGTTCTCGAGCATCCCGTATTCCGGAAAATTTCCGGTAAGCAGTCTCGACGAGGACGATGACGGCAGTTCGTTTCCGATATCTCCGGTTTTGCAGAATTCCCTCCAGAGTTGTCCGTCGGAGGCGATTCCGAGATAGTCGTTGGAAGTAAGGTTAAGCATTTTCCTCCCGTTTACGGTTACCTCCTTAGAGCAGTGTCCCATTTCCGGGAGACTGCGGAAGTTGTCCTCGTTTTTAAGTCGTTGCAACTCTCCTGCAAGGCTCTCCTTTATCCTGTCCGTCATAATTCGCTTACGATTTTTACAAGTCCGCGTGTCAGTCTGGACAATTGTTCGGGAGTTATGACATATGGCGGCATGACATAGACGAGTCTTCCGAACGGCCTTACCCATATGCCTTCTTCGACAAATCTTTTTTGCATGTATGCCATGTTCACCGGCCTTTTTGTCTCGATGACTCCTATTGCTCCCAATACGCGCACATCTTCTACGCTTGCAAGCCCGCGGGCCGGTTCCAGTTCCTGTTTCAATTGAGTCTCGATGCTTTTGACTTTGCCTTGCCAGTCCGATTCGAGCAGCAACCTGACCGATGCGCATGCTATCGAGCAGGCGAGGGGATTGCCCATGAATGTAGGTCCGTGCATGAACGAGTGCGGATGATGGTTCGAAATCATGTCCGCCACTTTGTTCGATGCGAGTACTGCCGACAATGTGAGGTATCCTCCGGTCAAGGATTTCCCAACGCACATTATGTCAGGTTCCGTGTTCGCGTGTTCCCATGCGAACATCTTTCCGGTGCGGCCGAATCCGGTCGCGATTTCGTCGAATATCAGCAGCAGTCCGTGCTTTTTGCAAAGCCGTTCGGCTTCGACAAGGTATTGCGGATGGTAAAAACGCATTCCTCCGGCTCCCTGTACTATCGGTTCGAGTATGAGGGCGGCGATTTCATCGGCTTTGTCTTCGATGATTTCTTTGAGCGGAGCGATATCCTGCGGGTCCCATTCTCCGTCGAACCTCGACGATGGGGCAGGGACGAAGTGCCTTATGGGAAGAGCGCTGCCGAACAGCGAGTGCATTCCGGTGACCGGGTCGCATACGGACATGGCATTCCATGTGTCCCCGTGGTATCCGCTTCTTATTGTCACGAAATTGTTCTTCTCCGGTTTGCCGGCGGCATACCAGTATTGTACGGCCATTTTCATGGCTACTTCGACGGCAACGGATCCCGAATCCGCATAAAATATCTTCTGCATCGAACCTGGGGCAATCTTCAGCAGCAGCTTCCCGAGCTCGATTGCCGGTTCATGCGTAAGCCCTCCGAACATCACATGCGACATCTTGTCGATTTGCTCTTTGGCGGCCCGGTTCAGTACGGGATTGTTGTAGCCGTGGATTTCGCACCACCAGGAGGACATTCCTTCGATCAGTTCGGTCCCGTCTTTTAGTGTTATCGTTGCCCCGTCCGCATGGTCTACAAGGTAGGTCGGAAGGGGGTCGGTAGTTGATGTGTACGGATGCCACAAATGGTTCCTGTCGAAAACCGAGGCCGGCAGCCGGTAGCCGCATTCTTTCACAAGCCTTTTGTCGTCCTCGATTTTGGAGCCGAGAGTGGTCAGCAGATCGCCCACGATTGCCGAGTTTATTCCGCAGTACAGTGCTTCGCGGATGCAACTCTCTGAAAGTCTGCCTCTTCCTCCGGCGAAACGCAGATAGGCCTTTGGGTTGATGAATCTGAACAGGGCGACTGTGGTAATTATGTCTTCTTCGCTTATTGGAGGCTGGTGTTCGAGTGGGGTGCCGGGAATCGGTGCCAGGATATTGATCGGTATGGACATGACTCCGAGGCTCTTGATTGTGAAAGCGAGCTCTATCCTCTGTTTCATTGTTTCGCCCATGCCGATTATGCCTCCGCTGCATATTTCCAGACCGGCTTTCCTTGCAGCCATGAGCGTGGCTGTCTTCTGCTGCTGGCTGTGCGTGGTGCAAAGGTTTCCGAAATATGACGGTGCGCTTTCGAGATTGCAGTGGTATCGTGTAATCCCGGCTTCATGGAGCTTTGCAAGTTCGTCTTCATCGAGCAGCCCGAGCGATGCGCATAGCGGAATCGAAGAGTGCCTCCGGAGATATCTGGCGGATTCGCATATTTCGTTCAGTTCCTTGGCGGAAGGCTTTTTTCCGCTTGTGACCAGGGAAAAACGGGCTACGCCGTGTTCTTCGTTATATGATGCGTGCCGCAGCATTTCGTCACGCGAAACCAATCCGTATGTTTCGGACTGAGTGTGATAATGGGCGGATTGTGCGCACCATTTGCAGTCTTCGGGACATTTTCCGGATTTTGCGTTTATGATGGAGCACATGTCGAATTCGTTTTCGGCAAGGCATGCGGTTATTTCATGTGCAGCGGCGTACAATCCTTCTTTGTCATCGTTTCCGGCAAGCCAGAGTGCCTGTTCCATGTCTATGTCCTTCCCGGAAATGACAAGTCTTTTAAGATGGTCTATGGTCATTGTCAATATTCGATTTCGAGTTTCTGTTCGGAGCCTGACTTTCTTGAGAGGCGTATGTTTATCGTCTTCAATGCCGAATCGCAGTGCGTCGGCCGAAGATTGATGATCGCATCGGCGACCGGAGTTTCGACGAGTCTCTGTATGGCCCGTTTCAAAGGACGAGCCCCGTATTTGCTGCTATATCCTTCTTTTGCAATCAGATCTTTTGCTCCTTCTGATATGGCGAGGACGAATCCGGCTTCCTTTACCCGTTTCTTTAGACCGGAAAGCTCGATGTTGACTATTTTCAATATGTCATCCCTTGTAAGGGAATTGAAATGGATCTGGTCGTCTATCCTGTTCAGGAATTCCGGAGGGAAAATGTGTTTTATGACTTTCTCGGCGATGTTTTTCCTTGCCATGTCCTGTTCACGGCCTTTGGCGACAGCATAACCCATGCCTTCTCCGTATTCCTGCATTTCGCGGCTTCCTGCATTGGATGTCATTATGATGATGCAGTTCCTGAAGTCTATGTTCCTTCCGTTGCTGTCGGTAAGCCTTCCTTCGTCCATGACCTGCAACAGCATGTTGAATATGTCGGGATGTGCCTTTTCTATTTCGTCAAGCAGCACCACGGAATAAGGGCGTTTCCTGACTTTCTCGCTTAATTCGCCTCCTGCATCGTATCCGACATACCCCGGAGGGGCTCCTATCAGTCTGGAAGAAGTGAATTTTTCTGAAAATTCGCCCATGTCTATGCGGATGAGGCTGTTTTTCGATCCGAAAAGCTCTTCCGCTACGGTTTTGGCGAGCTCTGTCTTGCCTACGCCTGTCGGGCCGAAAAATATGAATGTGCCGATGGGTCTTTCGGGAGCTCTGATGCCAGATCTGTTGCGCTTGATCGCGTCGACTACGCTTTCGACGGCTTCGTCCTGTCCGACAATGCGTTTCTTTATGCGGTCGGCGAGCGTCGAAAGCTTTTCGGCTTCGCTCTCGGCGATTTTTTCTACCGGCACTCCCGACATTTCGGCCACGACCTTTGCGACAAGGTCTTTGGTGACTCTGGGCTTTTCCTTGAAACCGTATCCGGTGCGGTTGCGGGATGAAATCTGTCTGTTGATTTTCTGTTCCTGCAGGAACAATTCGGCTGCTTCTATGAAGCTGCCTTCCTGTGCGGCTTTCTGTTTTGCTGTCTTGATTTCGGCAAGCCTCCTGTATGATTTCAAGGTTTTAGGATCACCTCCTGAGTTCAAAAGATGGAGCATCGATCCTGATTCGTCCATGGCATCGATGGCTTTGTCGGGCAGGGACCGTCCGTTTACATAGCGTTCGGTAAGTGTTATGCATGCCGAAATTGCCTGATCGTCATAGTATACGCCGTGGTATTCCTGGTACCTGTCCTTTATGCCGTAGAGTATCTTGAGCGTGGAGTCGTAATCGGTCTGCTCTATCGTGACTTTCTGGAAACGCCGTTCCAGTGCGGCGTCCTTTTCCAGAGACTTGCGGAACTCTTCCGTAGTGGTAGCGCCGATGCATTGTATGCTTCCGTTGGCCAATGCCGGTTTGAGCATGTTCGCGGCATCCATCGACCCCGATGCACTGCCTGCTCCTACGATTGTATGTATTTCGTCGATGAACAGTATTATGTCGTTCCTTTCTGACAGTTCGTCTATGATGTTTTTCAGTCTTTCTTCGAATTCGCCTCTGAATTTGGTGCCTGCGATAATCGACGGGAGGTCTAACGAGATTACGCGTTTGTACAGGAAATTTTCCGGTACCCTGCGGTCGGTTATCCTTTCGGCGAGACCTTCTACGATTGCCGATTTGCCTACTCCGGCGTCCCCGATGAGCAGGGGATTGTTCTTCTTTCTCCTTCCGAGTATCTGGATCAGGCGTTCGATTTCCTCGTCCCTTCCGATGATAGGGTCCAATTCGCCCTTTTCGGCTTTAAGCGTAAGGTCGGTTCCGAAGTCGTAGAGCAATGAGCGTGTGCGGCTTTCTTTTCCTGTTTCCCTCTCTTGTATCCGTTCGTTAAAAGGATTGTCTTCTTTTCTCCTGGCGTTGTTGATGATGTCGTCGATGCCTATTCCGTGTTTTTGCAGTATCTCGCCGATATGCCCGGTGCCGTTGTAGAGGATGGCGCACAGCAAATGGTACGAATCCACTCTGCCTGCATTGTCCTTCTTTGCTTCCGATATCATCTTTCCGAGGATGTTCTGCGCCTCGACTGAAGCAGGCAACGGAATGTCTTCGTTATATGCAGGCGATGGGACTACTTTGTGTATATCATCGAGTTCCTTCTTTATTGCCGTAAGTTTTATGTTAAATGATTTCAGAATCCAGTATGCTCTGTTGTTCCCGTCGCGAAGTATGGCAAGGAATATATGGTCGGGCAGGATGCTTTCATTTCCAAGCCTTTCCGCCTCTTCCCGCGCCAGAACGATGATCCTGTTGACTTCTCCAGTTATATATAAATTGTCTTTCATGTTGTGCGAAAACGGAATAATCCGTAAAAATAATTTATATTTTCTTACCGTACAAGAAATCCGCGTAACTTCGCCGTATTCGCGAACGGCTTTGTGAGTGACCTCCTGAAAGTAAAGTAAAAGGGCCTGGCTTTTACTTTCAAGCCGGCCCTTTCGTGTCTTAATATGCGTTGAGCTTATTTTACTTCTTTGTATTCGAAGCATTTTACAATACAGATGGCAACCCTGTTCTTTTCAGGCTCGTCATATGGATTGACCGTAGATCCCTTGTAGTCGACAGTGATCCTGTCAGCGGAAATACCTGCATCCATCAATGCTTTGGCTACATTTTCAGCCCTTTCTTTCGAAAGTTGCATGTTCCTCTTGGCTGAACCGGTTTCTGCATCGGCATAACCTGTGACGGTTACGGTATTGTGCGACTCCTTGTTAATGATTTCGATCAATGCGTCTATCTTGGCCAGTTCGCTTTCGCGTATTTCGGATTGGCCGATGATGAAGTAAATATTGTCTGTCACATCATCTACTGGAACTGCTTCGTATTTAACTGGCTGCGGCTCTTCTTCCTTGACTACCGGTGCTGGTGCCGGAGCTGGTTCCGGTTCTGGTTCAGGTGCCGGAGTAGGGGTATATTGAGCAGGTGCAGGCTGGCTTGATTGAGCCTTTCCTTTGCCTATCTTGAAAGTGAGACCTGCGAGGGCGTGCAATTGCCAGTCGAGCGAGCTTCCGCGTTTCGAATTGAACTTGTCAGAAAGCATGTTCGCATTGACTTCGAGGTTGAAATATACGGAATTGCAGAGTCTTATGTCGAGTCCGAGACCGAATCTTCCTACCGGGCTGATGAATTTGTCCCACAGCAATGAGTTCTCGCTTGTCTGAAGCATTTCGATTCCGGCTGCATCGTCATTGTTCAGTCCTCCTGCAAGGCCTACACCGGCGAACAGGTATGGATTGAAGAGGCGTTTTGCACGGTATCCGTCGAAGATGCTGACGATGTCTACTGTTACATCTACATTACCTTGCAGATAATAGAAATTATATATTTCCCTAGGGTATACTATTGCGCCTTTGCCTTCCCAGCCGCTAAGTCCTGCGCGCAGACCCCATACAGGAGTGAACTGGTATCCGAATGAAACGGCAGCAGCCGGTGAAATGAGTTTTCCAAATGTGGTTTCACCTGTGGTATGGCTTATGCCACCTTGGGCCTGAATCATCCAATGTCCTTTAAAATCAGTGGAATCCGCTTTGTTTGCCGCTTGTGCGCTGAATACGGTGAGCAGCATCAAGCATAAAATCGAAATGTACTTTCTCATAACAATTAAGTTTATAATTATTGCAAAGTTAATCTTTTTTTGTCAATGCAGCCCCATATTCCTCTTTTTTTGTCCTATTTTAGGAAAATAGTGTGAGAATCCGGCGTGCAGTTCTTGAATCCCTGTCAATCGTCAGTCGGTCTTCCAGGCATTTTGCGGCGTTCCATACCATATATTATAACATTATATAACGATTACATATGTCCGCGGAGTCACCCATAGCGAGCCGCCTGCGGGCGCGGGAAAGCGCGCGGAAGGCAGGAAAAGCCGGAAAAAAGCCGGGGGAGCCGAAAAAAGTTTAAAAAAGGCCGAAAAAAGTCGGAAAAAATTTTTGCGTTACGGAAAAAGGGTTTATCTTTGCAGTCCCGTTTCGGGAGGCTCCGTTTTGCGGTGCGCCCGTGCCGGGGAAGTTCATTGAGAAGACTGGACAGAAGTGAAAGTACAAGCAAGTACCAAGAACGAAGAGCGTCAATTCCGAGCGCGGATTGTTCCGCGCGACGATGAATGCCGGGCCGGACGGACAGACATACGAGCGAATATCGCAGATATTAGCAGATATTATACGATGAAGAGTTTGATCCTGGCTCAGGATGAACGCTAGCGGCAGGCCTAACACATGCAAGTCGAGGGGCAACGCGGCGCAGCAATGCGCTGGCGGCGACCGGCGGAAGGGTGAGTAACGCGTGGGCAACATGCCCCGCCCTGGGGGACAATCTCTGGAAACGGAGCCTAATACCCCATGGTACCGTTTGGGGGCATCCCCGTACGGTTAAAGGAGCGATCCGGGGCGGGATTGGCCCGCGAGGCATTAGCTGGATGGCGGGGTAACGGCCCACCATGGCGATGATGCCTAGGGGTCCTGAGAGGGAGGCCCCCCACACTGGGACTGAGACACGGCCCAGACTCCTACGGGAGGCAGCAG
>DEPW01000127.1:211-386 GCA_002358965.1 Bacteroidales bacterium UBA3382 | reverse complement strand
AGTGAGGAATATTGGACAATGGGAGAGATCCTGATCCAGCCATGCCGCGTGCAGGCGAACCGCCCTACGGGCGATGAACTGCTTTTGACGGGGAGCAATAAGCGCCATGCGTGGCGCGACGAGAGTACCCGTGGAATAAGCATCGGCTAACTCCGTGCCAGCAGCCGCGGTAATA
>DEPW01000127.1:0-128 GCA_002358965.1 Bacteroidales bacterium UBA3382 | reverse complement strand
GAAATACCCGGGCTCAACCCGGGGGTTGCCGTCGAAACTGCGGTGCTGGGATCGGACTGCCGTCGGGGGAATGCGTGGTGTAGCGGTGAAATGCATAGATATCACGCAGA
The DNA here is from genome assembly GCA_002358965.1 of Bacteroidales bacterium UBA3382. Lineage (GTDB taxonomy): Bacteria > Bacteroidota > Bacteroidia > Bacteroidales > UBA932 > Merdivivens. The sequence goes on along the minus strand of DEPW01000127.1, from coordinate 18 downwards.
ACGCCGATTGCGGAGGCA
>DEPW01000147.1:8902-16380 GCA_002358965.1 Bacteroidales bacterium UBA3382 | reverse complement strand
AGGGGGTGAGCGTGCTTACACGGGGGATGTGAGCACGCCTATCGGCCTCGCAGTGCGTTCCGAAGGGGGTGAGCGTGCTTACACGGGGGATGTGAGCACGCCGATCGGCCTCGCAGCGCATTCCGTTGTAGCGGCGACAGAGCTTTCTCCGTGAAGAAAGCACACCTTCGAGCGTATTTTACTATTTTCGTAAGGCAAAATCAAAGCAGATTATGGCAACGATCAAAGTAAAATTTCGCCCGTCGACAGTCGCGAACCGTCCGGGCAGTATCATCTATCTCGTGACCCACAAAAGGGTGGTAAGGCAGATAACCAGCGCCTTGAAGGTTTTTCCTGAAGAATGGGATGAAAACGAAGGCAATGTAGTGCCGGTGCGTGGTGAACGCTACGGCTTGCTGATTTCGGCGGCCGACAGGCTCAGGAGCGATCTTGAGCGTCTGGATGCCGTCATTGCGAGACTTGAAATCGGCATGGGGGACTTTTCGGCCGATGATGTAGTAAGGGGGTTTTTCGACAAGGGACAAGGCATGTCGCTTTTTCCGTTCATGAAGACGGTAATAGCGGATCTCGGACATTCGGGAAGAGAGCGTACATCCGAAATCTATGAAGCGGCCCTGAAGAGCTTCATGTCTTTTCGCAAAGACAGGGATATCCTCCTGGCCGAAATCGATTCCGATACCATCGTCAGCTACGAGGCGTATCTGAAGTCCAGAAACATCGCCATGAATACCATATCGTTTTACAACCGCGTCCTCCGTGCCGTTTACAACCGTGCGGTAGAGAAGGACCTGACGGTACAGCGGTACCCTTTCAGGCATGTGTATACCGGCATAGGCAAGACGGTAAAACGGGCCATCCCTTTGTGTGCCGTGAAGCGTATCAAGGAACTCGACCTGTCCCGAAACCCGTCGCTGGACTTTGCCCGTGACATGTTCATGTTTTCGTTTTATACTCGCGGGATGTCGTTCGTGGATATGGCCTATGCCAAAAAGAGCGACCTGAAGAACGGTGCCTTGTCATACAACAGGAGGAAGACCGGCCAAAGGCTGGTAATCAGGTGGGAAGACTGTATGCAGGGAATCGTGGACAAATATTCCGAAAACTCTACGGACTATCTTCTGCCCATCATCAAAAACCCCGATGACGGGCGCAGGCAGTACAGGAACGCTCTCAAGGCGGTAAACGGCAACCTGAAGGCCGTCGCCGTTCTGGCCGGGATACAGACTGGCCTTACGATGTATGTGGCCCGCCATTCGTGGGCAAGCATAGCTCATAGCCAAAATATACCTATATCGATTATAAGCGAAGGCATGGGGCACGACTCCGAAACGACCACCAGGATATATCTGGCGTCTTTGGACAATTCAATGATAGACAACGCGAATGATCTGATATTGCGGAATTTGTAAAGGGCCTGCGATGAACCTATGATCAACTGGTGATTCAAAAGCTCCGGTTCGCCTTCATAAGATCCGTATGTCTTTTACGGAGAGAGCGCAAGGCGAAACGGAGATTTTTATATATCAATGGTTTTTCCCGGACCGAATGCGCTCCTTGTCTGACAAAAAACTCTGTTTTTGCAGCACATATTTTTGAAAAATAGCAGGCATTTTCTTGGTTTATAATATTTTTATCCTACCTTTGCAGTCCCTTGCGCTCTCTCCGTAAGAGAGAGAAGTGGGGGGGGGTAAATCGAGAGAATAATGTATATCAAGAAGTTAGTGGTGACAATGGCCGCGCTGGTCATAGGCGGCTGTGTCTTATATGCGCAGGAAAATGTGCAGGACGACCGACAAGCGGATTCGCTGAAGAGCCGGCAGGAAATCTGTGTGGATTTCCGTGTCGATGAAAGCAAGTTGGATACGCTTTTCATGGAAAATGCCGACCGCCTGGAGGAAATAGTGTCTTTTTTGGAAGATATCAAAAGCGATACGACGCTCTCTCTTGTCGAAGTGTCGTTTTACGGCTATGCCTCTCCGGACGGCCCGATAGCCACCAACCGCAGGCTCGCAGTCGAGCGCCGTACCGAGTTGGAAAACCATGTCCGCAGCCTTGTGGACCTGCCTGACAGCATCGTCACCCGAGGCGAAAGCGTCTTCGGCTGGGAGCGGCTGGCTTTGTTGGTCGGCCGGTCGGACATGCCTTACAAAGACGAAGTGCTGGAGATAATCGAAAATGTCCCGGAAGTCACCCTCGACAGCAGGGGAGTGATGGTCGACAGCCGCAAGAAGCATCTGATGGACCTCAGGGGCGGAAGCGTCTGGCGGTACATGGTGCCTAATTTTTACACTCAGATCCGTAACGCGGGCGTCATATTCGTGACGGTGCAGGAAAAGCCGGTTCCGGCTCCGGTAGTGGTCCCTCCTGTGGTTACGCCCCCTGTGGACACTCTTGAATCGCAGCCGGAGCCTGTAGTCCAGCAACCTGTCGCCGAACCGCAACCGGAGATCAAAAAGCCGTTCTATATGGCTGTCAAGACCAATATGCTTTACGACATACTTGCCGTCCCTAATATCGGCGTCGAATTCCATTTGGGCCGCAACTGGTCCGTATCGGCCAATTGGATGTACAGCTGGTGGAGCTCCGACAGGCGACACAATTACTGGAGGCTGTACGGCGGAGAGCTCGGCGTGCGCAAATGGTTCGGAAAGCAGGCTTCGGCCAAGCCGCTCACAGGGCACCATCTCGGAGTGTACGGACAGGTGTTCACTTATGACTTCGAACTCGGAGGCAAGGGCTACATCGGAGGCGCTCCGGGAAAGACTTTGTGGGACGAGCCTAACTATGCCGTGGGGATCGAATACGGTTATTCGCTGCCTATCGCGAAGAGGCTTAACATCGACTTCACCGTAGGCCTCGGCTATTGGGGCGGCGTATATTATGTATATCAGCCGATAGACGGCCATTATGTGTGGGAATCTACCAGGGAACGCCACTGGTTCGGCCCGACCAAGGCCGAGATATCGCTCGTGTGGCTGCTTGGAAGAGGAAATGTTAACGACATGAAGTAAGACGTGATATGAAAATGAAACAATCAATTGGAATGAAACAGGTTTTCGTATTCGCGGGAATGCTCATGGTCTTGTCTTCCTGCGTGCATAAGGAATTGTGTTTCGATCACGAGCCTCACGCCTTCAGGACGGAGCTCGATGTCGAGGCGACATACGAAAGGGAGTGGCAGTATACATACGAATACGGTACCGACTGGGCCGATTATGCCGGATGGCGGCAGGATTTCGGAATGACCTACGACTCGTTGAGGCCCGAAATCCCGTCCGGACTGCGAGCAATGGTATATAGCGAGAACGGTACGAACGATGTACAGAATATCGATCCCGAAGGAGGCACCGTATATGTAAGGCCGGGTGAAAACTCGCTGCTCTTCTACAACAACGATACCGAGTACATCGTCTTCGACGACATGCAGTCCTTCGCTTCCGCCCGTGCCACGACGAGGACGCGTACCCGTTCGTCCTACATGGGTAACCCGTTCAAAGACGATTACGACGAAACTACGGTCAGCACTCCAGACATGCTTTACGGCAACTATGTGGAGTCGTACTATGCGGAACGCAAGCTTGAAGCTGACAGGATGCCGATTACCATGCACCCGCTTGTATTCACCTACCTGATACGATACGAGTTTTCACATGGCCAGGAATATGTGCTGCTGGCGCGCGGTGCGCTTTCTGGTATGGCCGAAGCCGTATGGTTGAACAGCGGAAGCACATCCGAAGAGACGGCCACCCTGCTTTACGACTGTACGGTAGAGGACTTCGGAACGCAGGCCATCATCCGGTCCTTCGGAGTGCCGGACTTCCCGAACGAGCATTATTCCGTAAAAGCCCCTCACTCCTATGCCCTGAACCTTGAGGTGAGGCTGAAAAACGGAATCATCAAGTCCTTCGATTTCGATGTCACCGACCAGGTGGCGGCGCAGCCGAGGGGAGGCGTGATCATTGTCGACGGCATCGAGATACCTGACGAGGAAGGCCAGAAGGGTGGCTCGGGCTTCGATGTGGGCGTCGACGACTGGGGCGAGTACGAGGATATCGAACTGCCTCTCTGATGTGAATGAAAATCAATAGTGCAAATACAAATTCAGTCCTTTTATTTTTAACCTTTAAATTTTTTTAAAATGAAAAAAATCTTTTTCTTAGGTTTGGCAGCTGTTGCCGTTTTGGCAAGTTGCAGCAAAGACAAGACGATCGAGGTGTCCGACAGCAGGGCTATCTCGTTTGAGAGCTTCGTCGGCATGAGCACCAAAGGTGCAGCTGACGACATTACGAATGAGACATTCAATTCGTTCCAGGTATGGGGTCTCATGTCGAAAGACGGCCAGACCGGTAAACCGTTTGACGGAACAGTCGTTACTAACAGCGGCTCGGGTTGGACATACGGCTCTACCCAGTACTGGGAGGACGGTTACAATTACAGCTTCGTAGCTATCGCTCCGAGCGAGGCTGAGGCTTGGTCGTTCAATGCTCCTTCGACTGTAGGCGAGTGGGGTACTATCGATTTCAACAACGGCGACGGTACTACCGATCTGATTTACGATATCGACGATACTTATGTAAATCAGGCGGTTGAGACCGCAAATCAGTGCCCGGAGGCAATCAAATTCAATTTCAGCCACCTGCTTTCACGCGTGAAATTCAGCTTCACCAATGCAATGGAAGACGGTTCCCTGCTCAATGTGACAGATGTTACCATCACCAATGCCAACACTCAGGCTACCGCTACTCTCGGTGCGACCGCTACATGGGCTCTGGGATTCAACAACACTACCGCAGCTCTGGCATTCGGCAATGTGATCCTTGCAGAAGAGGCTACTGACTTCGCACAGGGCGCTGCCGTTGAAACCGATCACAAATACATGATTCCTGTTTTGGGCGATGGCCAGAAATACACTGTGACCTTCACCATCACCCGTGAATTCGCAGGCGGACTTGTAAACACTTACTACCACTCCGTAGAGCTTCCTGACATCACATGGACGGCCGGCTACAGCTATGACTTCAGCGCTACCATCGACCACACCAACATCACCGGCGGCGGTGAAGACGATCCGGATCTTTGCCCTATCCAGTTCGAGGCTGAGGTTACTCCTTGGGAAGACTTCGAAGAGGTTCCTGTTCCGGGCTACACCGCTCAGGACGGCGAATAGTCATTTGGCAACCTGTCTGCCGCAAACGGCAGATGACAATATCAGGGTATAAGGGGTTGAATGTTCCCCTTATACTCGCAAAGGGCGGAGGACAGGCCTCCTGCCGGATTTTAAAAGAGGATTAAATCAGATAGGATATGAACGGATATGACTATAAGTATTCGGTAACGGGTGTTCTTGCGGCATTGCTTGCATGCCTGCTGCTGTCTTCGTGCAACGATGTGCTGCTCGACAGCAAGGATGCGCCCGTAGAGGATCGCGACGATATCAGCTTCGGTATCGGCTGGGAGGAAGACACCTACGGAACCAAGGCCGGTGCCGGTGAGGAATATGCGGACGCTTACTTTGTCCTGCGTTCCGCCGGGACGGACGACACCCTTTGTGTGCATGCCTTCGTTACTGAAGGAATAGGAGGAAGCTCTTTCGGCTCTCCGGTGCAGACAAAGGCTGCGCCTGTAATGTCGCTCGAAACCTACGGGGCTTTCCGCGTGCAGGCCCATTGTACGGACAACGGCGTGGCTATCGAAGAGTTTTATATGGACGAGACGGTGGACAATCTCGATTCCGGTATCTGGAGTACCTCCAGGGTGTACTATTGGCCGGGTGAGGAACGCACGCTCCGTTTCTTCGCATGGGCGCCTGTCGATGCGGAGTTCGCATCGGTTCCGCTCACTCCGGAAAGTACGCAGCTTGCCTACACTGTTCCTGAAGATGTGGCCGCACAGAAAGACATCGTTGTGGCGGTGACGGATGCGATGCCTGGCAACAGCAATACTACCGTCCCGTTGGATTTCAAGCATATCTGTACTGCTGTCAGGTTCGAGATCGGCCGGCAGATGCAGCCGGGTTCGATTGACTCGGTGGCTTTGGTGGGCGTAAGGAACTCCGGAACATACGATATGGCAGCCGGCAGGTGGACATTGGATGAGAGCGCAGAGGGCGACTTCTTCCAGTTCATCGGCAATGCTACTACCGGAGGCGAGGCCGACGGTGCCGAGATAACCACTGCCGACGGTACTTTCATGATGCTGCCTCAGACCCTGCCTTCCGGCGCGAAGGTAAGGGTGGCGTTCACTGACGGTATCACCGGTGAAAAACGCGCTCTCGAGGCCGATATCGCCGGCATGGAGTGGCCTCAGGGCCGGACGGTGACATACAAGCTGTCGATTACTCCGGATTACAAGCTCGAGTTCGTCTCGACGCCTGTTGCCCAGGACGCCCACTATGTCAGGTATGATATCGAAATCAATGCAGGCGAACTTCCTAACGGGTGGACATTGGAGTCGACCAGCCCGGATGTGACCCTTTGTACCGAGCTTCAGACCTTTACCTCGCGCGGTTTCTGGGTTGAGGAAGAGGCCGGCGAACAGACGATCACGCGCACGACCGTCGGGGACAATATCAAGGTATATGTGTTCCTTAAGGAGAATGCCGGCACTGAAGCCAGGGAAGTGGATTTGCTGCTTTATCCGACCGGTGACAAGAGCTCTCCTCGCGTCTTTACCATTACGCAGCTCTGCCCGAACTGGGGCGACACTTTCGGCTGTGAACGAATCGAGGAAGGCGATTACCCTTGGGGCTTCTCCTGGCCGGAAAATTTGACGATTACCTATGATTTCGGATTTGCTTGGGAAAATCTTGGATATAAGGCAATTACTTTCTTTTATTTAAGTCTTTTTGCCGATTATCAATGGGTAGAACAAGATATTGGTTTTTTTCATTATGCTGTAGAATTCCATTTTGATAAGATTTCTTCACAAGTGGCTACAAGTGAGGACGATGGTTGGCAAAATACATGGGATCTGTTCAATTTTGAAGGCCTGAACGATGCCTCGTCTATGATGGAGATGTTTGAAACCTGGGGCATAGAGCCGGATGTCACATTGCCGACCAATCCGACCGAGTTTGCTGCCCGAGCCTGTGCTTTGAAAAACAAGTTCACTATAGTGACTGGTACTCAAGACGGCCAGGAAGTCAAAAGGGCGGTTTTGCTCCAGGAAGACATGAAATGGTATCTGCCGGCAAGGGCTCAGGCTCCGCTGGTGCAGGATGCCGAATATCCGCTTTCGGGAGAATATTGGACTTCGACAGCATACGAAGCCGACAATATCCACGCATACAAGTTCTCGCCGAGTGCTTCGCCTCAGAAGGAACTGCGTGAGGAGGTCCTGAATGTCCGCGCCGTGCGTGTGAAAGACTTCTAACGACAAACATATATCAAACTAACCCCTTTTCGGGTTCACCTCTTTCCAAACCCGGACCGGCGCCTTGACTTATGGGGCCGGTTTCTTTTTAGAAGCTGTTTAAAATT
>DEPW01000147.1:0-8784 GCA_002358965.1 Bacteroidales bacterium UBA3382 | reverse complement strand
AAAATTTTAAACAGCTTCTTACACATTTTATGTTATCTTTGCTTTCAAATGCTTGTCGGTATGGAAGGGGTGTATGAAATAACCGGAATGGGCGCGCAGGCGCGTATCGTAGTGGCCTGTGCGATAGTCGTCGTCGCGTATCTTGTGGATTTTCTTTGTTGCAAGCTGATAGTCCCTCTTGTGCGCAGGATTGCCGCGAGAACGACTTTCAATTGGGACAATTATCTGACGGACGGCAATGTGCTGCACAATGTCTTCCACCTGATTCCGCCGGTTACTTTCCAGGTGGCCCTTCCGTTGCTCTATCCGGGCGGGGCGCAATGGACGGAACTGTTGTCCAAGGCCCTGAATATCTATATCATCGTCATTTCCTGCCGTCTCGTGTGCGGTTTCATAACTTCGCTGTACGATATTTCCGCAGAGTCCAGGACTTTGAGGAACAAGCCTATGAAAGGGGTGTATCAGATGCTCAAGGTCATAGTCGTGTGCATCGGGGTCATACTTACGATAGGCATCCTGATAGAGAAGGATTTTACCACACTGATAGCAGGGCTCGGGGCATCGGCGGCGGTGCTGATGCTGGTCTTCAAGGATACGATCCTCGGCCTTGTCGCCGGCGTCCAGCTGTCGGCTCATGACATGTTAAGGCCTGGCGATTGGATAATGTTGGACAAATTCGGTATCGACGGGGTGGTCGAGGAGGTCACTCTGAATACCGTAAAGGTCAGAAGCTGGGACAATACGATTGTGACTATACCTCCCTATGTGCTTGTGAGCGATGCTTTCAAGAACTGGCGCGGGATGCGTGAGAGCGGGGGACGCCGCGTGGCCCGTTGTATCCGTATCGACATGAATTCCATAAGGTTCTGCACTGCCGAAGAGTTGCAGCGTTTTTCCGCCGAGCCGTGGGCTCGGGGTTTCGGTCTTGCATCGCCTTCGGACACGGAGCAGGGACGGGCCGACAAGGCGGCGGCTCCGTTTCATCCTTACAGTGTGGTGAACCTGAAGCTTTTCCGTGCTGCCATAGAGCACTATCTCCGCAATCTGCCGGCAGTAAATGGCAGTCTGATGCTGATGGTCAGGCAGCTCGAGCCGACATCGGAAGGCCTCCCGTTGCAACTCTATTTCTTTACTGCCGAAAAGGATTGGGTACCTCATGAGAATATCGCTTCCGATGTACTCGAGCATGTCATCGCTTCGATGCCTGCTTTCGGGCTCAGGGTTTTCCAGCGGCCTTCGGGAGCGGATATCATGTCCTCCGACCCTGTTTCTTCTTCTGTCCGCTCCTGAAGTGTGCGTTGCCGCCTTCCGGGAGGACGCCAAAGCGGGTTTTCCGCTTTTTCGGGGTTTCGTAAACGCCCGTAAAAACGGCATGGCATCTCTTAAAAATCTCTATCAACTGTTTTCCGTAAAGAAAATAATCATTATATTTGCGGCTAAATGTTAGGGACTTCGGCATGTTTTCAGCAAGTGCGCAGCTGCTTGTGAAACAAAGATACAAAAGCATATTATGAAACACTCCGACCTTGCCAACGACAAATATATCCGTATTTCGAATAATAGCCGTGATTTAGTTAAAATATCAAGCAAAAGTCTTCCGGCTGACAGACGCCTGACTAAGATCTTCCTGTTGTCGATTATCACAGCGGGAATATACGGTCTGGTCACGGTCTATGAAATGTCACGCGAAACGAATGAGTCGTGCAGAGAAGACAAACTGCATACATCCAATGCTTGGGGAGCATTCGTTCTTTCCATAATTACTTTTGGAATCTACGGACTTGTGTGGGGAAATAAGTGGACGGATCGTGAATATTCGTATCTGGTGCGCAGCTACCCTGACGGAGGCATCCTGAAAGGCGGTGTTTATGTGGCGCTTGTGGCCATCATGACGATAATAATATTGTCCTTTATGGTCTATTTCATTTTTTATAATAATGCGGAATTTAAATGTCCGACAATGTTTTTGATTTTTTTTGCATTGTTGGCGACAGGTTCATATATGATATTGCTTGCAAAACAGTTGAAGCAGCACAATACAGTCAATAGAATACATAACCTTAAAAATATCAGTTAAAAATTTAAAAAAAAGATTGTCTATGAAAAAAAATTATCTTTACCTCAATTCGCGTGACGAGTTGTTGCGAATGGATATTTCCAAGATCGTTTATTTTGAGGCAGACGGAAACTATACAACGATTGTGCTCTGCAATGGACTCAAAGGCGTTTTTTCGGTTAATCTGGCTAAGATGCAGAAAGTATTGGCCGATAGATTGAAGGAGCAGGCGGAAATTTTTATTAGGGTTGGAAAGAAATACATAATCAATAATACTTATGTGTATCGGATCAATCTCTCGCAGCAGAGGCTTACATTAAGCGATGGAGAAGGTTTCGTATTCAACCTCGACATATCCAGGGATGCATTAAAGAATCTGAAAGAACTGTATATTTCGAAATAGGCGATGGAAAATCTGACTAACATATCCGTTTCAATAGGCAGAGAGAAAGGCAGAGGGCGTTTATTCGTTTCTGTGAAAGCTGGAAGACAAGTAAAAAATACGGCATTGGGACAGGATTCAAGTGTGCCGAATTGCGTAAGTCACAGTGATCCTGTAAATGATGTCGCACATTGCAGGATAGATATCGATTCGGAAGGGAATATGGTTCTGTCTAATCTGAATCCGAGAAATGTGACCTATGTGAATGATGTGGAAATTGTGTCGAAAAAGATTACTCCGCAAAGCCGCATATCTTTAGGCGTAGACAAATACCAAATTAATCTGAATGCGATCCTCGCTGCGGGAAATCAGCTTATGGCTTCGACAAACATTGTCGCGTCGAATAAAGTTTTTTCCATATTGCCGTTGAAAGCGGTGTGGGAAGATTATGAGAACAGTATATACCGTTTGCAGAAAAGGCAAAAGAATCTTGGCGTCGTCAGGAGCATGTATATCCCCTTGACCATTCTGAGTTCTTTGGCAGGTTTCGTAGCGACTAAAATAGGGCTTAATGAAACTGTTTCTACCGCGATATCATATTGCATGTATGCACTTGCAATCTTATTTCTTTTTTATGGCCTGTACAGGACAATAAGCGACAAAAGTTTGGAGGAGAAAAAAGTTTTGGATCGCAATTTTCAAGAAAAATATGTGTGTCCAAATCCCGATTGCAATAGGTTTATGGGAAATCAACCGTATAATATATTCAGACAGAATACATTCTGCCCGTATTGCAAATGCAAGTTTACCGATAAAGAAACAGTATGAATCTCAGGGAGAATACTCGCCTGCAAGGCGGAAAATACAAGATACTTCGCTTTATAGGGAGCGGTGGTTTCGGATGTACTTACGAAGCCGAGCATATAATGCTGGAAAAGAGAGTGGCCGTCAAAGAATTTTTCGCACGGGATTTTTGCAATAGGGATGATACTTCTCATGTTACCGTGGCTACTCAAGCGAAGAAACCCTTGGTCGAGAAGCTCCGCCGGAAGTTTCTGGATGAAGCTAAAGCAATGTGTCAGTTTCATCATCCGGGCATAGTCGGAGTGTTCGATGTGTTTGAAGAAAATGGAACAGCGTACTATGTCATGGACTTTATCGAAGGCCGTTCCCTTCAAGACATAGTCAAAAGCGAGGGTCCTCTTCCTGAAGACCGGGCACTTAAATATATCCTTCAAGTGGCAGACGCGTTGAAATATGTCCATGACCACAATAGGTTGCATCTTGATGTGAAACCTGGCAATATCATGGTAGACAAGTCCGACAATGCCATACTGATAGACTTCGGCGCTTCGAAGCAGTATGACGAGGAAAACGGCGAAAACACTTCGACGCTTGTCGGCAAGACCCCGGGCTACGCCCCTTTGGAGCAGATGAGCAACAGGGTGACTAATTTCTTTCCGGCAACGGACATTTATGCCTTGGGCGCGACCCTGTACAAGCTGTTGACCGGCGTTACCCCTCCCGATGCCGCGATGCTTGCGAGCGGCGGCGAAGAGCTGGCCCCGTTGCCGTCCGCGGTAAGCGCTAACATCCGCCGTGCGATATCCGCCACCATGTCGTTGAAGAAGGACGACCGTCCTCAAAGCATAGACGGCTTTTTGGCAATCATCGACGGCGCCGAACCGTCCAAGTCTTTAGCGGAACAGGCTCGCCCGTCCGAAGATCCCCGTCCCGCCGACGACTCCACGGTCTTGGACGAAAAGGAGAGACACGGCGGCAGTGGCAGAGGTTTCATCAACGGCCACGAGTGGGTCGACCTCGGCCTGAGTGTCAAGTGGGCGACCTGCAATGTAGGTGCGTCCTCCCCTTCGGACTACGGAGACTATTATGCATGGGGAGAGATAAGTACGAAGTCCAAATACAAGGAAACCAACAGCTCTGCCTACCGCGTAAGCATGGGCGACATATCTGGCGACAGCCGCTACGATACTGCAAGAGCCAACCGGGGTGGCACATGGAGGCTGCCTACAAAAGCGGAGATCCAGGAACTTATCGACAACTGTACATGGCAATGGACTACGCAAGACGGTCACAAAGGCTGCAAAGTGACCGGACCTAACGGCAGTTCGATCTTCTTGCCTGCAGCCGGTCTTCGTGGAGGGTCTTCGCTCTGCTATGTAGGAGACTATGGTGACTATTGGAGTTCTACTCCGAATATGGGGGATGCGAGAAATGCCTGCCACCTTAGCTTCAACAATCGTTCTTTCCATGATTGGTACTGGGACAGCCGTTACTACGGCCGGAGTATCCGCCCTGTTTCAGACTAAGGACAGGGGGTTTTCTTAGGGTCGCGAGTGCAGCAGGCACTGCCGCTTCATGGGTTGCACCGTGAGATATCGTGTATATAGGGGCACACCCCGACTTAATTTAAGTATATCGTAGACCGTTAATACTCAACGGTTTGCGGCTGTAACAATTTTTTACGAGTGTGGATTTCGAGGGTTTCTGACCCCTCCTTGCTCCACAGTCAAATTTTTGGCACATGTATCATTAATCACTGATTTACAATGAATTATGAAGTCGCAAGTTAAGTCGGGGTGTGGACGCAACCTTTGGGTTCCGCAGTCGGCCTGCCCCAAGGCCTGGCGGCATACTCGCTTCCCCTGCGAAAGCACGCTTACCCGTTCGGAATTTCGTAGCGGAATCAGGCTGCCGGACGGATGGGATGCCTTTATTGGTACACCTCCCCCGGGAACATTGGTTTTACAGCTGTTTTCCGCTCGCTTTTTCGGGGAATGTGAACGATTCACTCCTCCCCCTCCTCCAATCTGTCTATGATTTCATCGCAGGCTTTCAGCACTTTCTTGTCGGTAAAATACTGGGCGCAGACACAGGCGATGAATATGACTATGAAAAGCGCAATAGCCGCCAGGCCTTTGGCCGTGGTAAGGAATCCTTTGAAAATAAACGGAGCCGAAATGATGATGAAACCGAGCACCCAAGCATAGGATGTGAGTTGAAACTTTATGTAATTTTTTCTGAATCTGCTAACTTTAAGCACTGTAGTCTTGACATCATCAATGCCGTCCCTGAAATCCATCCGGCGGTAAACCACTATATATCCTGCCATGATGATCAGGCACAATGCCACTCCGGCCGCCAGGGGCAGCGTAAAGGCCTCCATGAAAACTGCTAACGCCGCAAGGAACAACGCCATCACGACACAAAGGGCGATGCCTGTTTTCCTGTTGTTGTCCAATAAGTCGACATTCTTCCGGAAAGTGTTTTCCATCAGTCTTTCATTGATTATCTTCTGCCTGTCGAGCTCCTCTTTCAAGCGGGCATACTCGCCGCGCATCTGTGCCATCTCATCCAATACCTGCTTCATATCGTCATTGGCATCCATGATTCCTCCCTCCTGTAAATTACGGTTTTCAATTCAATCCTGTTTTTTCAACTCTTCCTTGATCCTGTAGAGCTGGAACGAAACATTCTTTACCGAAATGCCGATGATCCGACCGATTTCCTCGTATGTCAGACCTTCAAGCCAAAGCAGGATTATCCCCCTGTCTATCAGCCCGAGACGGTTGATACGCGCGTATAGCCTCCTGACCTGCAACGCCCTGTCGTCGATGTCGTCGAAAAAGTCCGAATCCACACTCAAAGGCACATGCGTGCCGGAACGCCTGATTCTTTTTTGACGGTTGATACAGCAATTCAGGCTAACCCGGTAAATCCATGTCTTGACATCAGCCTCGCCACGGAAGGTATCATAACCTTTCCAAAGCCTTATCAGCACATCCTGAAAAAGGTCTTCCACCTCCTCGCGGCAGTCCGAGAACATGTAACACACCGCATATATGACCGTCTTGTACCTCTCGACCAATCCTGTAAATTCCTGTTCCTTATGTTCCATCTTCGCCGAATGTTAAAAGCGCCTTTAAAACCGGTTTCATCCGATTAGACAACAAAACTCCGGAAAAACTATATTATATTTGTAAAAATAATAAAATATTATGAACGAAAAACTGATTACCGTAACCGGCCATGGGACATTGCGCATAGTTCCTGATGTAACCCGTATCGAACTCACGCTGAAAAGCATACACAACACATACGAAGATGCCTATGCCATGGCCAAAAACGACATTGACAGACTTGCCTCCATAATGCAGGAAACGCAATTGGACAAGACACTTCCCAAGACTGCCAATCTCGACATTACCAAAAAGACAAGGGGAGAATACGACAGATACGGCAACTACAAGGGAGACATTTTCATCGGCTATGAACTCGACCATCGTCTGAAAATAGACCTCGGCATGGACAATGTACTGACTAACAATGTCATCAGACTGATTGGCAGCAAATTGAAACATGCCGAAATCAACATCGCCCACACCGTGAAAGACCCTCGCCCGTACCGTATGCAGATGCTCGAACAAGCCGTGAAGGATGCCAAAGAAAAGGCCGGAATCATGGCCAAGGCCTGCGGATGCAGACTCGGCAGCGTCAAAAACATAGATTATTCCGAGCATGAGATACACATTTATTCGCATACCCGCTGCCTGCACGAGGCCGAGGAAGCCATCTGCAGCAATCCCGAGTCACTTGACATAAACCCTGACGACATGGATGTTCACGACGAAGTGACAGTCGTCTGGAATCTTATCGAGAATGAATAAATCCGGGTACATAATCGTCAATCAGGGAGAACATGCCGTCGGACTGCAAGACAAAGACGGGCGTGAAATCCTGCCCTGCATATACGACGAGATACTCGATTACGACGATGACGGCTACATCCGTTTCATCAAGGACGGCATCATAGGCACCATCGACCTTGAGGGCGACACAATCATCCCGCTTTCGGACGGAATAACGCATCTCGGGGTTTTTCATGGAGGAACCGCCCGCGCACAAAAAGACGGAAAATGGGGGCTGGTCGATGAATGCGGCAATGAGGTGACCGAATTCGAATACAAAAAAATCAATGCACACTACAACGACGGCTACATCGCCACATACCGCCACAATGTCGCACCGGCCCATACCCCGGAAGGAAAATGGGTGTTCATAGACAGGGACAAGAAGCGCATTAACGATTATGAATACTGGTCTATGGATCATGTATTGAGAAATGGCATCTACTATGTTGCTAAAGGGCCGCATGAGTACGGGATAGCCGGATATGACGGAAAACCGATAGTCGACGAATGGTACGAGTATCCCGTCAAATTCGAACGCGGATTCGCCCAATGCCAGAAAAAACACCATGACAAAGACGGGAACGAAGTCACATTGCCTACGGGCCAGCCACGGTACGACTACGGCATACTGAAGCCGGACGGAACCTATCTTTTCCCTCTTGCATACAGCAGTCTGCACTGGAATGATTACGACAAAAAGGATTGCTGGTTTGCGGAAGACGACCTGATGTGCTACCTGCTTTTCCCTGACGGCACGCGCCGCATATACGAAAAACACCGCGCAGACCGCAAAAGCAACATGCTTCCCTTCATCCCAGACACGGAATACAGGAACGACATCACAGAGAAACAGTTGCAGGAGAGATATTTTCCTGAAACAATCGCAGTCAGGCATTATGACCTGTTCGACAAAGAGATGTTTTTCCGCAAACTTGACGGGTGGACAGGGAAATGGGCGGAAAAGTTGAAATTTTATTACCGGGACACCGACGCTCCGATAAACGTCAGGAAAAAATACAGAAAAGGGAGCTTCATACGCGCCGGCCATTTTTTGGAAGCTACAGAGAGCCTGCTCCGCCCCGTGCATAAGACCCGTTTTCTGATAGCCTCCAAGGGACTGATGTCTGTAAAATACTGCAACGCCCACAATGGACGCCGATGCGACCTTCCTTTCAGGGAAAACATCATATACTGCAATGCGGTTTTCCTCGTAATGGACATATACTCATTTGCGGGAGTCACCCAGGTGCTGCTCCTGCAAATCCCTTACGGAGCATACAGGCTTGCCTTAAAGCAAGACATAGATCTGTCAAAGACAAAAGCGATGGCAGAATACATGGATTTAAAGAAGTTTGCCCGGCTCGACCTGCAAGTCAAATCGGGAATGCATCCTCACGGACACTCGTTGTCCGATGACTGGGTGTCGGCGATGTACCAGCCTGTCGGACTTGACAAAGAGATGAAGCCGGCAAGCATGGAACCCGACATGGATTATCCGGCAGAATACCATGCCGCAAAAGGATTCAATGACCAAGATTACGAATGGCAAGAACAATATTTCATGAAACGACAGGACAACACATTACAGATAGTCGTAGGCGACATCACCAAACTGCATGTCGATGCAATCGTCA
>DEPW01000151.1 GCA_002358965.1 Bacteroidales bacterium UBA3382 | reverse complement strand
CCGTTCTTCTTCGTGATGATATACAAAATCAAAGACAGGCTCTCTTCGAAGAAGGTTTCGCTGAAACGGGGCTTCCCGAAGGGGGCGGCGCTCGTCGTCTTTCTGATGGCAGGTGCCGGTCTTTCGTCCTGCTCTTCGATGAAACGGTGCGTCGAGCCTCAGCTCGATATGCCGGAGCAGATAGTCGAAGGACATACGGATTCGCTTACGCTGGCGGATATGCAATGGTGGGAGCTGTATACCGATACGACCCTGACGAACCTCATAGAGAAAGTGCTCGCCAACAACAAAGATATGCTGTCCGCCGCCGCCCGTGTGGAGGAGATGCGCAATATGTACAGGATTGACAATGCATCGCTGTGGCCGTCCGTAGGGGCGACAGCGTACGCCGACCGTGAAGAGACCAACTATGCGGGCAAGGGCAGGTCGGTAGACACGGAGATAGGCCTGAAGTTGGAACTGGAATGGGAGATAGACCTTTGGGGGACCCTTCGCTGGGGACGCAAGCAGGGCATAGCCGAATATCTTTCGGCGGTAGAGGCCCGGCGTGCGATGGAAATGACTCTTGTCTCCGAAGTGGCCAAGGCTTATTTCGAGCTTGTGGCTTTGGACAGAGAGCTTGAAATAGTGACCCATACCCTTGACACACGTCGTGAAGCCATTAAACAGGCCCAGCTCAGGTTCGAGGCCGGTCTGACTTCCGAGATACCTTACCAACAGGCCAAGGTGGAGCTTGCGAGCGCCGCAACCCTCATTCCTGACCTTGAGACACGGATAGCGCAGAAGGAAAGCCAGATAGCTTTGCTTGCCGGTGAATTTCCATCCAAAGTCGAGAGGGGGAAATCCTTTGAAGGCATCGAACTCCCTAAAGAGACACCTGTCGGCTTGCCGTCCGAATTGCTGTTGCGCCGTCCTGATATCCGTATGGCCGGACGCAAGATGGATGCTGCGGAAGCGGCTGTCGGCATTGCATGGGCCGATCGTTTTCCGCGTCTGGTATTCAGCCTGTCCGCCCCTTTCGAGAACAATGCTTTCGAAGGTCTTTTCAGGTCTCCGTACCTTTATATATTGGGCGATCTGACATCTCCGCTGTTTTCGTTCGGTAAGAAGAAGGCCAAATATGAAGCCGAGATAGCTGCTTTCGACCAGGCGCGTCTCGAGTATGAAAAATGCGTCCTGACTGCCTTCAAGGAAGTGAATGATGCCATAATCAATTACGACAATGCGCACCGTAGCGCCGGTTTGCAGCGGAGTTTCTTCGAGGCGACCGACAAATATCTTGCACTGGCGAGGTTAAGGTATATCAATGGCGATATCATGTATCTCGACCTTCTTGATGCGCAGAGGCAGTATTTCGATGCCGAAGTCAATTACAGCAACGCAATCCTTAACGAATATCTGGCTTTTGTGGAGCTTTACAAGGCCCTCGGCGGAGGCTGGGATTATGCTCCTGTCAGGTTTGAGGACAAAGAAGAAGGACAGGAGGGATAGAAAAAGAGGATGTGTCGGAATATCGTAACACATCCTCTGTCTTCCATGTGCCCAGGACAGGACTCGAACCTGCACATCATCTCTGACACTAGTACCTGAAACTAGCGCGTCTACCATTCCGCCACCTGGGCGTGGAAACGGACTGCAAATGTAAGGCTTTTTTCGAAAAGAGCAAAATTTTCGACGGATTGTTTGGCTCTTTTTACCACAGATAATATTTCCTTAACTTCCTGGCGAAGGCCTTGTCCAGGGTATTCCCGTCGGGATATTCCTTGTCTTGCCCGATCAATTCGGAAAAATGGCGGTCGCATAGCTGCGAAAACAGCTTGTGGAAGTTGGCCCCGTGGTTGAAGTACTTTAGATGGCACAGCTCGTGCAGGATCACATAATCGCACAAATCCGACGGAAGCCGGACGAGATGCAGGTTCAGATTGATGTTGCCTTTGGCCGAGCAGCTCCCCCAGTTGGTCAGATTGTTCTTGATTGCGAGCCGTTCGTATTTGAAGCCGTACATGCCGGCCAAGGCGTCGAGCCTCGATGGCAGATAGCTCTTCGCTTCCTTTCTGAGAGCCTTGATGATGCTTTCCATGGCCATCCTTTCTTCGGTCGAAGAGGGCTTCAGCGTCTCGCCCCACTCGTAAGGATAGGTGATCCTCGTGACGGCTATGGCTTTTCCCGTGCTGCTTCCTTCCATTAGAGTACCGCTGATGCCCGGAAGGCTTTCCGTAGTAAGTATCTTTGCTGTCTGCCCTATGGTTCCCCGGCGTTTGGAGGCGGTCTTCCCGTATGAACCCAACGGATGTTCCCATGATTCGTCAAAACCGAACAAAGTGCCTTGAGGCGAACGCCTGATTATGATTTCCTGATGCTGGGTGCGTATCGATACCCCGTTCCTGATGATG
This sequence comes from Bacteroidales bacterium UBA3382, assembly GCA_002358965.1. Lineage (GTDB taxonomy): Bacteria > Bacteroidota > Bacteroidia > Bacteroidales > UBA932 > Merdivivens. The sequence continues at coordinate 6,476 of DEPW01000151.1, read as the reverse complement.
GGCATCCCTCGTCCTTCCTCGCGTGCCTTGTTGATCCGTTCCTGCTGGCGTTCCTTGTTTTTAAGTATCCATTCCTTGCGGCTGCGGACGAATTCCATACCGTCCTCATATTTCATGAACCACGGGACGGTCACGACGATACCCCTGCGCGGATGCACGGCAAGCCTTATATTGTGTATGCCAGCCTGCTTGCGGAGATATATCTCCCCGAGTCCGGGTTCGGTGACGGTTTTGGAAAAATACATGTATCAATGTTTTAACCTGACAAAATTATATAAAAATATTGTAAAATGAAATTTTATCCCTATCTTTGCGCCTCGAAATGATAATTAGTGTGTTAGTTTTTTAATCTTTTTGCAGAAATGGCAGAGTATTTACTTCCAGAGAAGAAGCAAGAGATTTTCGCGAAGTACGGAAAGTCTAATAAGGACACCGGCTCACCAGAGAGTCAAGTTGCTTTATTTTCCTACCGTATCGCTCACCTTACCGAGCACATGAAAGGCAACAGGAAGGATTTCAACACCCAGCGTGCGCTTTTGAGGCTTGTAGGTAAGAGAAGGCGTCTCCTCGATTACCTGAAGGAGATAGACATTGAGAGATACAGGAGTCTTATCAAGGAGCTTAACCTCCGTCGATAGTGGCCAGATAGGAAAGAAAGGGGGCTGTACAACGCCCCCTTATTTGTATTGTCGGTTAACAAAACGGTCTGCGGCCGACGGTATGGATGAAACGGACATGAATATTAATCGACTCTCATCGGGAGAGGCAGACCGAGAAGTACATATGAATATAATTAACAAGAAAATTGAATTATCCGATGGTAGGATAATCGAAATCGAGACCGGTAAACTCGCCAAGCAGGCGGACGGTTCGGTCGTAGTGAAGATGGGCGGAACCATGCTGCTCGCCGCTGTGACCTGTGCAAAAGAGGCGAAGGAAGATGTTGACTTCATGCCTTTGCAAGTCGAGTACAAGGAAAAATTCGCCTCCGCGGGCCGTTTCCCGGGCGGATTCATGAAAAGGGAAGGAAAGGCGTCGGATGCCGAGATTCTTACAGCGCGTCTGGTCGACAGGGCTCTCAGGCCGTTGTTCCCGGATGATTTCCATGCAGAAGTATATGTTACAGTAAACCTGATTTCAGCCGAGAAGGACATCCAGCCGGACGCACTTGCAGGACTTGCGGCTTCTTCCGCTCTGGCGGTCAGCGATATCCCGTTCAACGGTCCTATTTCGGAAGTCAGGGTGGCCAGAATCAACGGCCGGTTCGTGATCAATCCTAATTTCAGCCAGATGCCAGATGCCGACATCGACCTGATGGTAGCCGCCACATTGGACAATATCATGATGGTCGAAGGCGAGATGAAGGAAGTCAGCGAAGCCGATATGCTCGAAGCCATCAAGTTCGCGCATGAAGAGATCAAGAAACATTGCCGTGTGCAGATGGAGCTCATGGAAGAGAAGGGCACTGTCGTAAAACGGGCATACTGCCATGAAGAGAACGACGAAGACCTCCGTGCCGCTGTCAAAGAATATGCGTATGACAAGTGCTATGCCATAGCCAAAGCCGGAACTTCGAAACAGGAAAGGACCGAAGCTTTCGAAAACCTTGCAGAGGAGTGCTTTGCGGCGCTCGTTCCTGACGAGGAAGAGCGAGAGGCCAAGAAAATGATGCTGGCGCGTTACTATCACGATGTGGAAAAATCCGCGATGCGCAACATGATCCTTGACGAGGGCATCCGTCTCGATGGAAGGACCACCGAGCAGATCAGGCCTATATGGTGCGAGGTCGACTATCTGCCTTGCGCGCACGGTTCGGCAATCTTCACCAGGGGCGAGACCCAGTCGCTTTCGACCGTCACCCTCGGAACGAAGATGGATATGAAAGAATTGGACGAAGTGCTCGTGCAGGGTGCCGAACAATTCGTCCTCCATTACAATTTCCCTCCGTACTCGACCGGCGAGGCCAAGCCTCAGAGGGGAGTGGGACGCCGCGAGATAGGTCATGGAAACCTCGCATACAGGGCTTTGAAGCCAATGGTGCCGCTCGGAGAGGAAAACCCTTATGCGGTGCGCGTGGTTTCGGACATCCTGGAATCGAACGGCTCGTCATCGATGGCTACCGTATGCGCCGGCTGCCTTGCCCTGATGGATGCCGGTGTCAAGATCAAAAAGCCGGTAGCCGGCATAGCCATGGGGCTCATTTCGGATTCGGCAACTGGAAAATACGCCATACTTTCGGATATCCTCGGCGATGAGGATCATCTCGGCGATATGGACTTCAAGGTGACCGGAACCAAAGACGGCATAACTGCTACGCAGATGGACATCAAGGTCGACGGTCTTTCATACGATGTGCTTCAGAGGGCTCTCGAGCAGGCACGCAGGGGGAGGATGCACATAATGGGCGAAATGCTCAAGTGCATCAGCGAACCGAGGGCTGAATACAAACCTCATGTGCCTCGTATCGTACAGATACGCGTTCCGGGCGAATTCATCGGCGCTATCATAGGCAAAGGCGGCGAAGTGATACAGAAGATACAGAAAGAGACCGGAACGGTGATAACCATTACCGAGGAAGCCAAAGAGGCCGGAGTCACCGAAGGCGTAGTGGATATCTTCGGCAACGACAAACAGTCGATGGATGCTGCGCTCGAATGGATCAAAGGAATCGTGGCTGTTCCTGAAGTAGGCAAAGTGTACAAAGGCACAGTGAAGTCCATACTTGATTTCGGCGCCTTCATCGAGATACTCCCGGGCAAGGAAGGTCTGCTCCACATATCCGAAATAGACTGGGGCAAGACCGAAAAAGTGGAAGATGTCCTCAGTCTCGGTGACGAAGTCGAGGTAAAGCTTCTAGAGATCGATACTAAGACCAATAAGATGCGTCTTTCGCGCAAGGCATTGATAGATAAGCCGGAAGGCTATGTGGAGCCGGAACGGCGTCCTCGTCCGCCGCGCAAAGACGGTGACAAGGCCGAAAGGAAAGGCGGAGAAAGAGGTCCGCGCAAACCGAGAAAGTAAGGTCCTCTGCTTACAATGACAGCAGGCCGGCTGGAAGAGATTCCTGCCGGCCTGTCGTTTTGTGAGGCATAAGGCTGCCGCCTTTCCCGGTGCGGAAACATGATACGATGCGGCATCGGCTATCTCTCCGGTCCACACTCCGTCCCACCTGTTTCCGATGTCGTCGGCAAAGTCGAACTCTATCGTGTAGCTGCCGTCTCCGTGGTTGGTTATCTTCAGATCCCCTTCGATTGCCGGAGCGTATTCGCTGACATAGCCCATCTCGTCATATCCTCCGGTAAATATGGTGCCACCGAGCCCGTTGTCCGTCATGTAGCCTTTGAGATATTCTCCCGGATTTACCGCTCCGCTTACTATTCCCATGTGAACCTCGGCCGCTGAAACCGTGTAAGTGTCGCTCGGTATTCCGTCCGCCTGGTCAAGGCTCTCCACAACGATGTCCGCGTGGAATCCGTCCCCGCTTATTCCGTCGGAAGGTGTCAGGAATATTTCCCAGTTGTTGCCGCCTGTCCTGTAATAGTCATTGTAGCATGATGCGCTGCCGACAGCCCGTGACAGGTCGAGAGTGTAGTCCCCTGCAAGCGTAGAGAATCCCTGTGGCACTCCTGATACGGTGAGGCTTCCTGAATACGAACAGGTCATCGTATATCCTTCGAATGTAGTGAATGTGCATTCGATATCGTAGCTTCCGTTACTGCCTGGGTAATCGATACGGAGGCATCGACGCTCTTTCCTTCCGCGTACTCGTAGATGATGGTAAGGCCTGCAGAACGCTGCTGTTCCGTGTCATTGGGCGCTACGGTGAAACTGACTGTCCCGTGCATGGAGCAGTCGACCTCGCTGATCCAGTCGGGATATTCCGCCTTGACAGTCCCGTCCTCCGTTTCGTTTTGCAATGTGTAGCCGATCGAATACGGGCCTCCTTCGGGAGCTGCCTCAAGATGGGCGTCTCCCGTTATTTCGATGACAGGTTCAGGCTCAGGCTCAGGCTCTTGCGTACATGCGCAAAGGCCGGATAAGAATGCGCCGGTTAAAAGGATATGTGTAAGTTTCCTGGGATTTCCAGTTTAAAAAGAAACCGCCCGGGATGGGCGGTTTCAAACATGATGTGAATGAAATTATTTAACGTTTTTCTTTAAAGATGCTCTGCCGGTATCCACATGGAGGACCTTGAAAGCATTCTGTGAAGCAGCATCTATCCTTTGTTCCATAGTAAGGGCTCCTCTCTGCGGTTTGGCGTTGTAGCGTACAGGAGCTGCGGAGGCACTGATACTGCTGTAATCCGTCATATCTATAGATCCGGTCCAGTTGCCGTCCCATGTGTATCCCTGATCATCGAGGAAGCTGAACTCGAATGTGTAGGTCCCGTCACCATGGTTGGTTATTATCAGGTCGCCTTCAGTAGCAGGGCCGAATTCCGAAACATAGCCGTCTGCGGTGAAACCGCCGAGGAATGTCGTTCCTCCGATACTTCCGTTGTCATAGTAACCTACAAGGTATTCGCCAGGATTAGGGAATTGGGTCGGAGACGCGGTGTAAGTGCCGCTTGGGATTCCGTCGCTGAAGTTGAGGCTTTCGACAACGAAGTCCATCTGCATACCGTCACCGGTAACTCCATCGGCCGGACTGAGGTTGACATACCAGTTTCCGCCACCGGTGTAGTAGAAGTCGCCATAGAAGTCGCCTGTCGCTATGGCGTTGCTCAGATCGAGAGTGTAGTCGTCGGTAAGCGTAGACCAGAATTCGGATGGCACGTTAGGTATTACGAGAGATCCTGAGTAGGTGCAAGTGATCTTCGCTCCTTCCTGGGTGGTAAAGTCGCATTCGATATCGTATATTCCGTTGCTTCCGCCTATGGTCATCGTACCGGAATTAATCAGGCCGTTCGATCCCATGTCCTCCAAGTCTGCATAGTATGTGGCGTATGTTCCGAGATAGAACATCATGCCGAAGAAGTCGACTGCTTCGCCAGGATACAATGTGCCGTCGGCTCCGGCCATGGAATCAACAGTGTATGTGCCAGGAGTGAGGTATCCGTTCTCATCGAATGGCATGTAAGCTTCGACTGTGAGGATTGTTCCAGGAGGCACTACATAGCCCTCATAGTCTACATCCATGTCGGTGAACTGCAATGTCACGCCCATGATGCCGGCTTCGTCGCTGATGTAGGAAGCTCCGACATTCCTTGTTACGAAGTCTATGTCTTCAGTGATGACTGGCCCTACTTCAGGCACATCGGGCTCGCAGACGGTCGTTCCGGTATAGACTACATGGTGGGTCTTGCCCTCGATGTCTGTCAATATCGCCTCGAAAGTATAGGTCACATTGTCTTCCGTGCTTACGGTGAGCGTTCCTTCGCTGAAGCTGACATTGAAAATGACATTGATTTCGGTGTCGCTGATCATGTCACCGTATGATACGCCCTTGGAGTAGTCCGGACTGAATGTCATAGGTTCGGTGCTTCCCATCTCGCCGAGGGTGTATGTCCCTACAGGAGGCATCGGAGCGTCAGCGTTTGCAGGAGCTCCCGCATACATGTCGAACAGGTAATATGTTCCGTTCGGCTGTGTGTAGCCATCCAGGAACTCTTTGTCCGACAGCCATACATAGTAGTTGTCCTCTCCGTTGTTGCCGAACTGCGTGCCGTACCATGTACCTGTCAGGATATCGAATTCGAACTCGTAATCGTATGTCACAGGCTGAACAGGGATGGCTTTCTGTGAAAGGTTGATTTCGTCAGATACGGATGCTTGCTCTTCTCCGTCAAGATAGGTATAGGTGATAGTGAGCACGTCGGCCCTGTCTGCTCCTGTTTCGTTAGGAAGTGCCGTGAATGTTACGGTGCCTTTGGTGCTGTAATCAAGATCCGTGATCCATTCTGCAGGGCATGCCGCTTCGATGCTGCCTCCTTCTACCACTTCGTTGGTTATCGTGTAGATCACTTCGCATTCCTGTCCTTCAGGAGCTATTTCGAGGTCTGCGGTCGTGATTTCCAATGCAGGGGTTTCTGTCTCAGGAGGTGTCGGTGGTTCAGGTTCAGGCTCCACACAACTTGTGATGAACATCGAGCAGCACAACAATGCCGTAATCAAGGCAATGATGAAATAAGATTGTCTTTTCATAACACAAATATTTAAGGGTTTATAAATAAATTACGTTCAGGTTGAAGTATGCGCTTGCGACTATGGTATGATTTGTCTTATACCATATATATAATATAAGCAAAATCCCGTGATTTGCTGTTAAAGCGAACCGTCTATGTGATTGGCTGTGGCCGTCAGATTCCCGGATGTAGAGATCCGGACATGTTCGATGAAAGCATTTTTCCCGATTAATCTGTAACTTCCGATGATTTACGGTATACACGAAGGCGAGGCTCCGGATATTTCGGAGGCTCGCCTTCAATTGTGGAGGAGACTAAAAATTCAGGCCGAGTTTCTTGAGAACCTTGCCAG
>DEPW01000085.1 GCA_002358965.1 Bacteroidales bacterium UBA3382 | reverse complement strand
TGCATGTGATCTATCTGTACGATTATGCCGGCCAGCCGTGGAAGACGCAGTACTGGGTGCGCGAAACGATGGACAGGCTCTATTCCTCTGCTCCCGACGGGTATTGCGGCGACGAGGACAACGGCCAGACTTCGGCATGGTATGTGTTGTCGGCTCTCGGCTTTTATCCTGTCTGTCCTGCTTCAAATGAATATGCGATAGGATCGCCCTTGTTCAAAAGGGCGGTAATCGCACTTGAAAACGGGAACGAGGTAATAATCGATGCGGCAGACAACGCCTCCGACAGGAGATATGTCGCAAAGATGTTCCTTGACGGGAAGGAATACGGAAACAACTATCTGCGTCACGAAGACCTGGTTTCCGGCGCGGAGATAAGTTTCGAAATGTCCTCCGTCCCGGACACCTTGCGCGGCACTGCTGTCGAAAATGTCCCGTATTCGTTTAGTAATGAAAATAATAAATAATTTTTTAGAATGTCAAAATATCAATCAGATTCCCGTACTGTCCTGACTCTCGATGCAGGCGGTACAAATATGGTGTTCGGGGCCATGCGCGGCAATGAGTTCGTGGCATCTCCGGTCACGCTTGAGTCGAACGCGCACAATCTCGATCTCTGCCTTGAAACGATGGTGAAAGGCTTTAGGGCGGTGATGTCGGAATGTGCCGATGCCCCTGTCGCCATCAGTTTCGCTTTTCCGGGTCCGGCCGATTATCCCAAGGGGATTATCGGGGGATTCCTCCCCAATTTTCCGTCATTCCGGGACGGAGTGGCATTAGGGCCTTTCCTTGAAAGCGTTTTCGGTATCCCTGTCTTCATAAATAACGACGGCGACCTGTTCGCATACGGCGAGGCGCTCGGAGGGGTGCTTCCGGATATCAATTCCCGTCTTGAGCAGGCCGGCAGCGCAAAGCGTTTCAGGAATCTCATAGGCTATACTTTCGGTACAGGACTCGGGATAGGCATGGTCATGGACGGAAGGCTTAACCGTGGAGACAACTCATGCGTGGAGACTTTCTGCCTTCCTTTGCGTGACAACAGGGAAATCATCGCCGAGGACGGAGCTTCCATACGCGCAGTGACAAGGTATTACAGGGAATGCTCGGGGCTCGACGCTTACGGTATGACCCCGAAGGATGTTTTCGATATTGCAGAAGGGAACGGTGAAGGCGACCGTGCGGCGGCCATGATGGCTTTCGAGCGTTTCGGTACTGTCGCCGGAGATATAGTTTCGACTGCCGTCACACTGATTGACGGTCTGGTAGTGTTCGGGGGAGGCCTGACTGCCGCAGCGAAATACTTCATGCCGTCTCTTCTTGAAGAGATGCGCAGTAAGATACATACCCTTGACGGGGACGAACTCGGCCGTTTGCAGATGGAGGTATTCGATCTTGACGATCCGGGACAGTTCGCGGGATTCGCTTCGGGAGAGAGCCGCCGCCTGAAAGTTTACGGTACTGAAAAATATGTGGATTACGATCCTATGAAGCGTACGGGAGTGACCGTTTCGAAGCTCGGCACGAGCAAGGCCATATCTGTAGGGGCATACAATTTCGCCCTTTCGCAATTGGATGGAGAGTAGCGGCATGGAGGAGTTGTATCCTTTGAAGTTCATACCCATATTCAAACAGATGATCTGGGGCAGCGAGAGCTGGGAAGTGTCCGGGGTGTCAGGATGCGAATCCGTCGTTTCGGAGGGTCCTTTGCGCGGATGGAAGATGTCTGAACTTATGGGAGAGTACAAGGGCTCGTTTGTCGGGGAGAAAAACCATCATCGTTTCGGGAACGAATTTCCTTTGCTGATTAAATTCATAGATGCTTCGCTCGATCTGTCCGTGCAGGTGCATCCCAACGACGAACTTGCGCGCAAGCGTCATGGCAAGAGGGGGAAATCCGAAATGTGGTATGTGACCGGAGCTCAGCCGGGAGCTCGGCTGCATGCCGGTTTCTCGCACGCCCTTACTCCTGACGAGTATGAGCGCAAGGTAGCCGACTGCACTATTGCCGACGCTCTGGCCGAATATGAAGTGAGCGAAGGCGATGTCTTCTATCTGCCAGCCGGCAGGGTGCACAGTCTCGGTGCAGGAACGAGCGTGGCCGAAATCCAGGAGACTTCGGATGTGACATACAGGATATTCGATTTCAATCGGCTCGGACTTGACGGAAAACCGCGCGAACTGCACACCGCTTTGGCGAAAGATGCGATAGACTTTACCGTATTGCGCGATTACAGGACGCATTATCTGCCGGAAATGAACGCCGGCGTGGTACTTGTCAGATGTCCGCATTTCACTACCGAGCTTTACGATCTTGACGAGCCTCTCTTCAAGGATATCGCCCCTTTGGACTCCTTCCTTGTCGTGATGTGTACGCAGGGGCAGGGAATGCTTTCCGATTCCCATGGCAATGCCGTGGAAATCCGCAGTGGCGAGACGGTGCTTTTTCCGGCCAACTCGGGCCTTGTCGGTTTCGAACCCGATGGCCGCATGAAACTGCTGGTGTCTTATGTCTGACATGCCCATGTCCTGAAATCGGTCATGCAGGGCATGTGACTCTGCACGCCTTGCAGTGCGAGAGCCTGACTGCGAAACATGCAGCTGCAACTGTAATCTTGCGGATAAACTTTACGGTTATCCGCAAGATTGCCCCTTGTGAGCCGCCTGCCTGCCGGTGAGGTATCCCCTTTCAGTGGCCTGCCGGTCGCAGATGCCTGGTTTGGGAGCACGCCCCGACTTAATGTAAACGCATCACTACTTACTGATACACAATAGTTTATGATTGTAACAATTTTTTATGGGTGTGGATTCCGAGGGGTTCGGAACCCCCTCTGCTCCACAGCCAAATTTTGGTGTACCTGTCGTTAGTTGTTGATTTACAACAAATTGCGGCAGTGGAAAT
>DEPW01000130.1:19288-19573 GCA_002358965.1 Bacteroidales bacterium UBA3382 | reverse complement strand
TCGACTTCTCGCATTTCGAAAAAATGACGCAGGAGCAGATCGCCCGGGTCGAAAAGGCCGTCAACTCGTACATCCGGGAAAACTCCCCTCTTGAAGAGAGCCGCGAAGTCCCAATAGCCCAGGCGCGCGAAATGGGCGCGATGGCGCTTTTCGGGGAAAAATACGGCGATACCGTAAGGGTCATAAAGTTCGGGGACTCCGTAGAACTCTGCGGAGGCACGCACACAAGCGCGACAGGCAACATCGGCTACTTCAAAATCGTCTCCGAGGCCGCCATCGCCGCCG
>DEPW01000130.1:15761-19258 GCA_002358965.1 Bacteroidales bacterium UBA3382 | reverse complement strand
GAAGCCGTAACCGGAGCATACGCCGAAAACGCCGTATATCTCATGCAGGACATCATCAGGACCATCAAGGAGCTCATGTCCAACACGCCTAACCTTACCGCTTCGATCAAAAAGCTTGTCGAGGACAACTCGATGCTCCGCAAAGAGCTGGAGGAAGCCGCGAGAAGAAGGGCCGAGGCCAAGACGAAGGAACTGATCGAAGGGGCCGAAAGCCACAATGGCATCAAGATCATGGTGATGCGCGGCAGCTACCATGCCGACATGGTAAAGAACATCGGCTTCGCGCTGCTCAAGGAAGTGCCGGACAGCGCCTTCATAGCCGCATACGAGCAGGCCGGCAAGCCGCAACTGCTCCTGATGTACTCGCCTCAACTTGTCGAAAGGGGCGCCAACGCCGTGGAAGACATCCGCAATGCGGCAAAATCCATACAGGGCGGAGGCGGCGGACAGGCCACCCTCGCCACTGCTGGTGGCAAGAAAATTGAGGGGCTGACAGAGGCTTTCGAAAAGATGCTCGCAAGGGTCAAAAGCCTTTAACCCACATGCCCGATAACGGATGAAGATACTCGACAGGTTCATAATCAAGTCATTCATAGGGCCGTTCGTGATGGTTCTGCTCATCGTCGTATTCATACTGATGATGCAGTTCCTTTGGCTCTATATCGACGAACTTGTCGGGAAAGGGCTTTCCGTAGGAGTGATACTCGAATTCCTCGGCTGGGGCGGCGCCACCATGCTTCCGCTCGCTCTCCCGCTCGCCACATTGCTCGCATCCATGATGACAATCGGCACCATGGGGGAAAACAACGAGCTGCTGGCGATAAAGGCTGCCGGCATATCCCTCCAAAGGGTGCTGATTCCGCTGACGATACTGTCGTTGCTGATAAGCGTCGGAGCGTTCTTTGCGGCAAACGACCTCACTCCGATAGCATACAACAAGATCTTCACCCTGCGCGACGACATAGGCCGCAAGAAAGACGAGATCAAGATCCCGATAGGGGTATTTTACGACGGAGTCGAAGGCTACACCCTCCGGATAGACGGGCGTAACGACAAAAGCGGGATGATGTACGGGGTAATGGTCTACAACCACTCCGGAAGCAGGGGGAACCTGAGCCTTACGCTGGCCGACTCCGGCTCGATGAAGATGTCGCCGCAAAAGGATTATCTCATCTTCAACCTCTATGACGGAATCAGCTATGACGAAACCAACACCAAGAAATACAGGGATACCACTTATCAGCTGCAACAGATAGACTTCACATCGCAGGAACTCGTCATCCCCCTTGAAAACTACACCTTCCAGAAATCCTCCGAAGGCAAATATTCCGACCAGGTGAAGGCGATGGACCTGAAACGGCTTTCGCAAGACCGCGACTCCATAGGGATGCATTTCGACAGCACCATAGCGAATCAGCGCGAAAGGGTGCTCACGCATACGACATTGCGCTATCTCAAACAATACGATACCGCATTCAACAAGACCGCCCTTGCCCCGATAATCTACGATTCGCTCAAAGTCTGCCGATGGACCGGCCTCGCAAAGGAAAGGAACGCGCTCGAAGACGCGATATCGAAGGCCAACGAACACATTTCGCTGCTGACATCGTTTTCGCGGGAGACATTCAGCGATGTCTTCCTGTTGAGGAGAATCGACATCGAGATACTCAAAAAATACTCGCAGGCCCTCGCCTGCTTCGTACTCTTCTTCATCGGAGCGCCGCTCGGAGCCATCATCCGCAAAGGCGGACTCGGAACGCCGGCCATCATATCCGTACTGTTCTTCGTGCTTTACTGGGTAGTAGACATATCCAGCACCAAATTGCAGAACGACGGAGCGATCAACGCATGGCTCGGGGCCTTCATGTCCACCTTCGTGCTTGCCCCGATAGGGGCTTTCATAACATGGAAGGCCATAAACGATTCGGACATAATCGACATCGATGCCTTCAAGATAAGGTTCAAACGGATCAAGAACAGGATTACCGGAAAATTGAGAAAAGTGAAGATAGTTTACATGGGCACGCCGGAATTCGCCGTGCAGCCATTGGACGAGCTGCGCAAGACCGGCTACAGGATCTCCGCCGTAGTCACCGTAGCGGACAAAGCGAGCGGAAGGGGACTGAAGATGAACGAAAGCGCCGTAAAGAGATACGCCGTCGAACACAAGATCCCGGTATTGCAGCCTCTTTCGCTGAAAGACCCGGAATTCCTGTCCGAGCTTGAAAAGATCAAGGCGGACATCTTCATAGTGGTGGCCTTCCGGATGCTTCCTGAAGCCGTCTGGAAAATGCCGGCGCTCGGCACCGTGAACCTGCACGCATCCCTGCTGCCGCAATACCGCGGTGCTGCCCCTATCAACTGGGCCATCATCAACGGCGAGAAAGTCACAGGCGTAACCACATTCATGATAGACAAGGAGATAGATACCGGGAAAGTCATCATGCAGGAACAAATCAAGATACTTCCCGAAGACAATGCCGGCACAATGCACGACAAGCTCAAGGATGTCGGCTCGAAACTGCTCATACGCACGATAGACGCCATCGTGGACGGCAAGACGGAAATGCGCCGGCAGGACATGCTGATGAGCGAAGGCGAAGTGCTGAAACCGGCGCCGAAGCTGACCAAAGAGCTTTGCCGTCTGGATTTCAGAAGCCTTCAGGGAAAGAGCGCCGTAAATCTCGTACGCGGTCTCAGCCCTTATCCCGGAGCATATTTCGACATCCTCAAAGAGGGAGAGGAAATACCTGTTTCGATCAAAGTGTTCGAAGCGGAATTCATTCCTGCCACACACGAGCGGTATTCGTCATATGCGACAGGGGCAATGACGCCTGGGACACTGGCAACGGACGGAAAACATTATCTTGGAGCCGTCGTCAGCGATGGAATAGTGCTTCTGAAAGATATCCGGATGTCAGGAAAGAAGCGCATGGACATCGGGGCTTTCCTGCTCGGATTCAGAGAGCCTGAAAGCTACCGCATCGTCTGAGGCGCCGTCCCGTTAACCACACATCGATGAAAGACATAGCCATCATATGTAACGGAGGGTTTCCGAAGAAAAAGAGCGTCTGGGATTTCATCGTCTCATGCGACGAAACCATCTTCTGCGACGGAGCGTTTTCCAGATTCATACGACTGAAATCAGGATTCACAGTGAGCATACTGTCGAAACCGTTCACCGTCATCGGAGACCTCGACTCCATAGACCCTTCGATGAAGGCGGACCTCGCCCGGGAAGGACGGCTGCGGCACGACCCTGACCAGCAGACCAACGACCAGACCAAAGCCTTCAGGTTCGCCATGACGAAGATTCCGCCCTTGACGGAGGCAAGGCTCAATTTCATCGGCGCCACCGGACTGAGGGAAGATCATACGATAGCCAACATGGGGCTGCTCATGGAATACGCCTGCCACGAAGCCGTATCCGCCGGCCTCGTCGCCATACGCATGATATCGGATTACTGCATTGCGTTCCCGATGACGGACAGCGGCAG
>DEPW01000130.1:6023-15735 GCA_002358965.1 Bacteroidales bacterium UBA3382 | reverse complement strand
GAAAAGGCAGGGCCGTGTCCATATTTTCCCCAGACAGGGATCTGACAATAGTTTCAGACGGTCTGGAATGGCAGACCTCGGGTGTAAGATTCACCAACTGGTGGCAGGCAAGCCTCAACCGCTCCGCAAAGGAAACTGTCAGGCTGGAATTCAGCCGACCATCCAAAGCTCTCGTGACACTCGATTACAGGGCCGGGGGCCTCGCTAAGCCGGTTTCCTGTCTTTGAACACGAAGGCGAAAGTCACCGCCACCACCAAAGCATAGGCTGCAAAGACATACCACGCGGCCGGCCAGTTCGGCACCTGGGCGCGATATACGAAATGGTTCACCACTTCCTGGGCGGCGAGCGTACCGATTGTGGCCCCGAAACCGTTTGTCATCAACATGAACAGTCCCTGTGCTGACGAGCGGATTTCAGGCCGGGTCTCCTTGTCGACGAACAGAGAGCCGGAAATATTGTAAAAGTCGAAAGCCACACCGTATACTATCATCGACAGGACGAACATCCATACGCCGTCCCCCGGATTTCCCGCTCCGAACAATGCGAACCTGAGCACCCACGCGAACATAGCTATCAGCATGACAGCCTTTATGCCGAATTTCTTCAGAAAGAACGGTATCATCAATATGCACAGGGTCTCCGAAAACTGCGACAGCGAAATCAGCGCATTGGCGTTACGCGCCCCCCATGACTCGGCAAGGACCGGATCCGCACTGTTCTGGAAGCTGGAGATGAACGCATTGCCGTAACCGTTGGTTATCTGCAAGGACACTCCGAGCAACATCGAGAATATGAAGAATACCGCCATCCTCCGCTCTTTGAACAGAGTAAAGGCCTTCAGCCCGAACACATCGACGAAGGAAAGCGAGCCTTTGTTCTTCGTGACAGGACATTCGGGCATCGTAAACGCATATACCGAAAGAGCTATTCCGAAAACCGCCGAAACGAAGAACTGCATGTAACTGTCCTGGAACGAGACCCCGCCGATTTTCGAGAAATTGACAAGCCACATGGCGCAGATGAAACCCACGGTCCCGAAAGTCCTTATCGGAGGAAAATCCTTCACCGTGTCATAACCGTATTTGGTCAGCGCCGAATACGACACCGAATTGGACAAGGCTATCGTCGGCATGAAGAAAGCGACCGATACCGAATAGAAGGCGAACATGGCCCCGAAATCCGGATTGACTCCGGCCTGGGCGGCAGTAAGTCCCACATAGCCGGTGGCGAACATCGCCAGCGCGGATATGAAGTGGCTGATGCCCAGGAGCCTTTCCGCCCGGACATACCTGTCGGCAATCACTCCCATTATCGCAGGCATGAATATGGACACTATTCCCTGCATGGCATAGAATATCCCGATCCTTTCCCCGAGCCCTATCCTGCTGAGATAGCTGCCCATCGAAGTAAGGTATGCCCCCCAGACTGCAAACTGGAGGAAACTCATCACTATCAGCCTTAATCTTATCGTCTTCATGATACAAACAGTCTAAAAAATGAGAAAACATCCAATTGAAAACCGTAAAGTTATCTATTATTTTACAAATAATGCGTATATTTGAAAGTTTTTACGCATAAACGACTATATACCGCAGTATGAGATTCGAAAAGACAGCCGGCGACCCGCTTTCGGCGGCAAGGGCAGGGAAAATATATACGGCACACGGGGAGATAGAGACCCCGGTCTTCATGCCCGTAGGCACGGTCGGTTCGGTGAAAGGCATCTATCACCGCGATCTCAAGGAAGACATCGGGGCGCAGATCATACTCGGGAACACCTACCACCTGTACCTGAGGCCCGGACTCGATACCCTCCACAGTGCCGGAGGGCTGCACAAGTTCATTTCATGGGACAGGCCGATACTCACGGACAGCGGAGGATTCCAGATATTTTCCCTCTCTCCGATACGCAAGCTCACAGCCGAAGGCTGCACCTTTTCATCGCACATAGACGGCTCGAAGCATGTCTTCACGCCTGAAAACAACATGGACACCCAGAGGAAGATCGGAGCCGACATCGTCATGGCCCTCGACGAATGCACACCGGGGGATGCGGATTTCAAATATGCGAAGAAGTCGCTCGATCTGACAAAGGCATGGCTGGAAAGGTGCGTGAAACGGTTCGACGAGACCGAACCGCTGTACGGCTACCCGCAAGCACTGTTCCCGATAGTGCAGGGCTGCATCTACCCCGAACTCCGCAAAGAGGCGGCAGAACATGCGGCCTCGCTGGACAGGGAAGGCTATGCGATCGGAGGGCTTTCGGTCGGAGAGCCTACCGAAAAGATGTACGAAATGCTGGAAGTCACCTGCCCAATATTGCCGGACGACCGTCCGAGATACCTCATGGGCGTCGGGACGCCCGAGAACCTGCTCGAAGGCATCGAAAGGGGCGTGGACATGTTCGACTGCGTGATGCCGACGCGCAACGGCAGGAACGGCATGATTTTCACATGGAACGGCATCATGAACATGCGCAACCGCAAATGGGCCGACGACTTTTCGCCGATAGATCCCGACGGGGACTCCTTCGTGGACCGCTATTACAGCAAGGCCTATCTGAGGCATCTGTTCATAGCCGGGGAAATCTTTGCCGGACAGATAGCTTCCGAGCACAATCTGGCATTTTACCTGGCCCTTGTAAGGGAAGCACGCAGACACATCATCGCCGGAGACTTCAAAGCCTGGAAAGAGGCTACGGTAAGACGCGTATCGACAAGATTGTAGACGAATGAGACTGAAACCGAAAATACTGGATGTATACATATCGAAGAAGTTCATAGGGACATTCTTCGTGGCGCTGATACTGATTATCGGAATCGTCATCATATTCGACATCAGCGAGAAGATCGACGATTTCGTCGAAAACGAAGCCCCTCTGAAGGAAATCATCTTCGATTACTACGCCAACTTCATACCTTATTTCATGAACATGTTCAGCCCCCTGTTCGTGTTCCTGACCGTGATTTTCTTCACATCCAGACTCGCCGCCAATTCCGAAATCATAGCCATACTCGCAGGCGGAATCAGTTTCAACCGCCTGATGGTCCCGTATATGTTCTCGGCAGCCGTAATAGCCGCATTTTCATTGGGGCTCAATCTGTTGGTGATACCGCACGCCAACAAGGAGAGGATAGCTTTCGAGACCCAATACATCAAAGGCAAGAGATACCACAACAGCGGCAGGGACATACACTACCAGATAGCCCCTGGCGAATTCGTATATGTCGAATCGTTCAGCACATGGAACAACACGGCGTTCCGTTTCACGCTCGAAAGCATAGAGGACAACAGGCTGGTCTCCAAGGTGTCGGCCGAGTCCGCCACATGGGATTCGACGAAAGGATGCTGGACCCTGAAGAAATACTTCATACGCCAGTACGATGAGACCATGAACGACAGGATCATCAAGAGCGGCAAGCAGATGGACACGACAATCGCCCTTACCGTAGAGGATTTCTACCGGCGTGAAAACACCGTCGAGACCTTGTCCTACCGCGAACTCAACGATTTGATACGCACGCAGAAAATGAGGGGGGACAAGAATGTCCAGTACGCCCAGATAGAGAAACACGAAAGGCTGTCGCTCCCGTTCTCGGCCTTCATCCTGACCGTCATGGGGGTATCCCTGTCTTCGAAGAAACGCCGCGGCGGGATAGGGCTGAATCTCGGGGTAGGCATAGCCTTGAGCTTCTCGTACATCCTGTTCATGCGTTTCAGCGAGATGTTCGTATACACCGACACCCTGCCGCCCGGAATCGCGATGTGGGTGCCCAACATATTGTACGCCTTCGTGGCCGTCTTCCTGTACAGGATAGCGCCGAAATAGCCGAGGCGGCAGACGGAAACGATTACCTCATCAGGGACATGCAGGACGGAAGGCCTGTAAGACCTGAATGATTTCCGAAGACCGAACAAAACGCGGCCTCTCTCCCTGATGACGGAGAGGGGCCGTTGTGTTTTAGGAAGTGACTGCCATGACGACTATCGGCAGAGCGGTCAGGACTGCTTCCTGTAGCTGAGGACGGCCCAGACACCGAGACCGGCGGCAAAGGACAACAACGCCCAGAACTGAGGCATCAGGTCGGCAAAGCCTGCACCTTTGAGATAGACCCCGCGCATTACCTCGATATAGTACCTCAACGGATTGGCGTATGTGATCACCTGCGTCCAGTCCGGCATGGATTCGATAGGCGTAAGGAGACCGCTCATGAGCAGGAAGACAAGGATGAAGAAAAACATCACAAGCATTGCCTGCTGGGTGTTGTTAGAGTAATTCGAAACCACCAGTCCGAAACACGATACGGCAAAAATGAATATTACCGAAAAGACGGCTATCACCCACAGGCTTCCCATAGGGGCCAGACCGTAAACCAGATAAGCCAGCACCATCGACAAGACCAGGACGCCTGTTCCCATTATCCAATAAGGGATCATCTTCGAAAGGATGAAAGCGGATTTCGAAACCGGGGTTATGTTTATCTGCTCTATCGTCCCCTTCTCCTTTTCGCCCACAATGTTGAGGGCCGGGAGAAAGCCGCACAGCATGACAAGTATGATGACGAAAAGCCCCGGGATCATGAACCACTTGTAATCCATCATCGGATTGTAACGGTTCTGGACCGAAACCTCTATGTCGGGCATCATCCCTTGCATGTAAGACGAAGCGCCGCCGAGAGGATGCATCCCGAAATAATCGGCAGTGAAGGTCGCGCAGATCGATCCGAGATAGCTCGCGCCGAGAGTGCCCCTTGTCTCGTTCACGGCGTTTATCGAAACCTGCACGGGAGCTCCTCCTTCGAACATCAGCCCCTTCTCGAAGCCGTCGGGAATCACTATCACCGCATCGGTTTGCGACAGTTCCACCTTCCTCAAGGCTTCATCGTAATCCGAAGCGAGGCCGTCCAGGACGAAGTAGCCGGAAGAGCCCACGGCGCTGACAAAATCCGAGGATGCGCTGCTGCGGTCGTTGTCCACCACCACTACGCTTATGTTCTTGATATCCATCCTCACTATCCATGGAATCACCAGCATGATGGCGGCAGGGAAAATCAGGGTCAGTCCGACGAATATCGGAGTACGGACAAACTGCTTGAATTCCTTTTCCAACAAAAAACCGAGCGTCATAACGAATCACATCCTGTCTTTGTACCTCATTAAACTTACAGCCAAAATCACCGCCGCCATCACCGAAAGTATTATGAACTCACGGGCGGCATAGACTATGGGCAGACCTTCGATCATTATCTTCTTCACGCCTATCACATACCATTTTGCAGGAATCAGGTCGGAAAACCATCTGAAGACGACAGGCATGTTCTCCACCGGAAAGAGCAGTTCGGAGAAAAACAGCACCGGTACGAGCAGCATGAAGCCGGACATGAGCATCGCCGACACCTGGGTCTTCGCAATCGTCGATATCAGCTGTCCCAGCGCAAGCGACAGGATGATGTAGATTACCGACAACAAAGTCAACGCCCAGAAACTTCCCGTAATCGGGATATGCAGCAGCCAGACGGACAAGGCGAGTATCGTCAGATAGTTCACCATCGAAACCGTAAAATAAGGCACCATCTTGGCGATTATCACCACTATCGGCCTGACCGGCGAGACAAGCAGCAGCTCCATGGTCCCCGTTTCCTTCTCCTTTACAATGGAGACCGAGGTCATCATAGAGCATATCAGTATGATTATCAGCCCCATCACTCCGGGAACGAAGGTATAGGCGCTGCGCATCTGCGGATTGTAAAGCATCCGGATTTCAGGCTGCACTCCCGAAATCCCCGGAAGCCCTTTTTCGGAAACCGTCTCGGCCACATAATCATTGACGACATTGGAGGCGTACATGGTCATGGCCGAAGCCGCATTGGTATTCGTCGCATCCGCAATCAGACGGATCGAAGCCCCCTCGGGAGAATACATGTCTCTCCCGAAACCGGGAGAAAACGCAACGACAAGGTCCGCTTCGCCCCTTTGGAACAGCCCGTCGATGGAAGCCTCGTCCGAAATCACGGATACGACCGAAAAATAATCGCTCGCCTCGAATTTTTCAGCCAGACGGCGGACATCCTCCCCCATTTCGGGAACAAGCAACGCCGTGTCTATGTTCCTGATCTCGTTAGTAATCGCGAAACCGAAAAGGATTATCTGGGCCACTGGCATCCCGAGCAATATCAGCATCGTCCTCTGGTCGCGGAACACATGCCTGAACTCTTTCCTTACGAATGCGAAAAACTGTTTCATGGCCATCATTCGCTGCGTTTGGCCCCGCGGGCAAGTTGATAGAATACCGAATCCATGGAATCCGTACCGAACCTCCGCTTCAAGGCAGAGGGTGCGTCCATGGCCTCGATGCGCCCGTCCACCATGACGGATACGCGGTTGCAATACTCGGCCTCGTCCATATAATGCGTAGTCACGAAGACAGTGATACCCCTTTCGGCGGCCTCGTATATCTGGAACCAGAACTGTCTTCTTGCGACAGGATCGACCCCTCCGGTAGGTTCGTCGAGAAAAACGACCTTCGGTTCATGGAAGATAGCCACAGAAAAGGCAAGTTTCTGTTTCCATCCCAACGGCAGCTCCTTCACGAAAGTCTTGCGTTCGGAGTAAAACCCGAGCTTCTGGAGCAGCGAAATCGCTTTACGCGATATGTCTTTGCGTTTCATCCCGTAAATCCCGGCGAACAGCTCTATGTTTTCATAAACTGTCAGGTCCTCGTAGAGGGAAAATTTCTGACTCATGTAGCCGATGTTCCTCTTTACCTCTTCGGGCTCCCTGCCTACATCGAAACCGGCCACGAAAGCTTCCCCGGAAGTCGGACGGCTCAGGCCGCAAAGCATCTTCATGGCGGTGGTCTTTCCGGCTCCGTTGGCTCCGAGAAAACCGAATATCTCCCCTTTCGACACCGTGAACGAAATATTGTCGACGGCTGTGAAATCCCCGAATCTCTTCGTCAACGACCTGACTTCTATGGCATTATTCCCGGACATCGCGCAAACTCATTTTTCATTCAATTCCATGAAACAGTCCTCTATGGTGGGATTGATCATCTCCACCTTTACCGGCGTATCGGAAACGAGGCGCGAAGGCAGATCCGAAATGCCGAATCCCTTGTCCGCCACGACATGGAGAGTCTCTCCGAAAGGATAGCAGCTCTTGATGCCGGGCATCTTGATTAGCTGCCGAAGCAGAGAGGCGTTGTTCCCCGATCGTACCGAAAACAGGGTCTTGTCGTACTGCGCGAGCATATTCCCGGGAGTCTCTATCTTCAGGAAACGGCCGTTCATTATCAAGGCTATCCTGTCGCACATCCCGGCCTCGTCCATATACGGTGTGCTCACCACGACGGTGACGCCCTGGAGCTTAAGGTTGTACAGCATGTTCCAGAACTCCTTGCGGCTGACAGGATCTACACCGGTAGTCGGTTCGTCAAGGAACAGCACCCTCGGCTTGTGTATCATCGCGCAGCACAGCGCCAGCTTCTGCTTCATTCCTCCGGACAAGGCATCCGCACGCCTTCTCTTGAAGGGCTCGAGCTGCCTGTATATATCCGCCACCAAATGATAGTTTTCATCGACGGTAGTACCGAAGACGGAGGCGAAAAACGAAAGGTTTTCCTCGACGGAAAGGTCTTTGTACAGGGAAAAACGCCCGGGCATGTAACCGATGATGTTACGGATGGCTGCAAAATCCTTCACAACATCGTAACCCGCTACTGTGACCGTCCCGCTGTCGGCAAGCATCAGCGTAGTCATGATTCGGAACAGGGTCGTCTTTCCCGCACCGTCAGGGCCTATGATTCCGAAGATCTCGCCCCTGTCGGTTTCGAAACCGATATTGTCGAGAGCCTTTGTCTTGCCGTAAGACTTGCTGACACCGTATGCGGATATCTCTGCCATGATTCACAATGAGACTTTCCCGAACATGCCTATCTTGATATAGCCGTCATTCTCCACGGCTATCTTCACGGCATAGACGAGGTTTTCCCTGTCGCTGTCGGTCTGTATGCTCTTGGGCGTAAACTCGCTCTTGGAGGAGATCCATGCCACGGTTCCCGGATATTCCCTTACATTGCCTCCTCCGAAATCCGCAGTCACCCTGACCTCCTGTCCCAAAGACACATCCTTCAACTGCCCGGAAGTGAAATAGGCCCTCAGGAACATGTGCCGCAGATCGGCCACTTTGAAAAGGGCTCTTCCGGCAGAAGCTATTTCACCGGCATGAGCGTATCTCGACAGCACGGTGCCGTCGGCAGGAGAGACTATCCTGCATTTCGACAACCCGTCTTCTATCCGGGCTATCTGTACCTCAAGGGCTGCTATCTGGGCATCGATGCTCGCCAGATTGCTCGCCAGCGACGACTCGGTGGCCTCTATCTGCTTTTCGAGGATCTCGACAGATGCCTGGGCATCATCATACTGTTTCCGTGTCGCCGCGTCCGACTCGACAAGGCGCGACAGCCTGTCCAGTTCGCGCCTGCCGTTTTCGAGCCTGGCCTCCATCACGGCAAGCTGCGCTTCGGCATCGGGCTTGCCGCTTTCAAGGGCCTGTATGTTCCTCTCGAGCTGCAATTTGTTCAGATACAGGCTCACTGTATCGATCAGTCCCACCGTTTCCCCTTCCTTTACTTCCGATCCCTCGCGCACAGCGAAGCAGACGAGCTTTCCGGAAGATTCGGCGGATACGGTAATCTCTTCTGCCTCGAAAGTTCCTGAAGCCGTGACCGAACCGTTGCCGTCCGCACAGGAAACGACGGCGGAAACCGCACAGGCGGCAGGCAACAGCAATCTGAATATGACTGATCTCGCTATTTTCATCGCATATGTGTTTAATCGTTCACAATGTATTTCATCTCATATATCTTCTGCAGATATTCCAGTTCGTGCAGGGATTTGTCAATCCTTGCCTTGGACTCTGCCGCTATGTCCCTGACAAGGTCGTTGGCCGTAATCGTCCCGTTGGCCAGCTTGGCCTCCGACGCCTCGCGCACCGAACTTCTCAGGCTTATGATCTGCCGGTCCTGCTCCATTATGGCACGCATCTGTTCGATTTCGGCATTCTTGCCCGTCTGTTCGAGACGGTTGTTGAACAGGAAAGTCTCCCGTTGCAGCTCGATGCTTTTGAGCGACTGGTCGAGCTGCCCAAGCCGGTTCTTCCTCATGAACAGCACGGAGATGTTCCACCTGAACCTAATGCCTACCACTCCGTTGAATCCCCATCGATAGTCCAGCATGTCATCGAACATGTTCATGCCCGGATAGCCGTAATAGCCCTGGGCGAAGAGGCTGAAAGAAGGCATGACCTGCGCATCCAGCATCCTGCGCTGCGCTTCGACGGAAGCTTCACGGGCATCCAGCAGTCCGAGTTCGTAGCGTTTCACCTCCTCCTGCAGGTATTCCTGCCTGTACTGAGGGATTGGCGGGACCTGGAACTCCGTACTCTCATCCATCGGACTGCCGGTAATCAGCGACATCAGCCGGACATAGGTATCCCTCGCCCCGACGAGCTTGATACGGTTCTGGGCATTGGTAAGGATTTCGGCCTTGATCACATCGAGATCGCTTTCCATCGCCACGCCGCCTGCGATGCAGGCCTCGACCATTCTGGCATTTTCCTCCAATATCCCTTCGGCTATGCCGTTCTGCTCTATCATCGCCCCGAGGGTGAGTATGCCGAAATACACTTCGGTCACCCTGCTTTTCAGCTGG
>DEPW01000130.1:1252-6017 GCA_002358965.1 Bacteroidales bacterium UBA3382 | reverse complement strand
TTCGGTAGCCGTCTGCATGGCGGACACCTCGGCATCGGCAATCGCCGCCGCCTTGCGCGCCCCGGAATAACCGCCGTCCCATATATTCTGGTTAACATCCAGCAACACCCTGTACTGGTCGTTCCTGAGGCCTTCGAAATCCATTCCCGCAAACTGGCCGAACAGCTCCTCTATCTTCTCCGGAAAAGCCACCACATCGCTATAATACGCGGCCTCTCCCCCGAGCGTAATCTGCGGAACATACGCGGAAAGCGCATCCTTCACCGTCAGCTCCCCCAGTTCGCGGATGATTCCGTATTGCCTGATCATCGGATAATTGTCCCTTGCAAGGACATAGCAACTGTCAAGAGTGTAGCTCCCCGACGCTGTACGGCCCGATGCCGGCTGCTGTCCGTAAACCGCCTGGGCCATAGCCGAAACGGCGACAATGCATACTATGGTTAAGGAAAATATCTTTACGAGCGGTCTCATATTCTTTTTGGCAACAATATCATACAAAATTACTCAAAAATTCGTTTGCCGCCGAGAAAGCCATCCAAAAACCGTACTTTAGAATAAAAATAGGGAAAAACGGACAAATTACCGACGACCCCTACCCGAATGCGCTCCGCCGGAAGAAGGGCGCTTCAGGAAATGATAATACGCTATTCCGGCCACATCCGCCAAAACCCAGCCGACAGGAATCGACCACCATATGCCGGTCTCCCCGATTCCGGGAACCGAAGCGAGCCAATACGAAAGCCCCACGCGCGTACCCAATGAAAGGACTGTGAGGACCACCGACATTCCGGGCCTGCCGACTGCCCGGTAATAGCCGTATAGCAGGAACAGTATGCCTATCCCGACATAGAAAGCGCCTTCGATGCGCAGATACCTGATACCGGCATCGATGATTTCCGTCTCCTCCGGCCTTACGAAAACGAGCATCAGCGCACGGGCGAAAATGAACACCGCCGCCGAAACGAAGACCGAAAACAGCACTACCGTAATGACAGCGCTCCTCACCCCGCGGCGGATGCGCTCTTTCTTGCCGGCCCCGTGATTCTGGGCGACAAAAGTCGAAAAGGCGTTCCCGAACTCCTGTACCGGAGTGTATGCGAACGAATCTATTTTCACGGCTGCGGCAAAAGCGGCCATCACTACCGTACCGAAACTGTTGACCAGGCCCTGTACGAGCAGGATGCCTAAATTCATTATCGACTGCTGGATGCAGGTCAGCGAAGAAAATGAAAGTATCTCTTTAAAGCCGGCCCTGTCAAAACGCATATCCTCCTTCTTGAGCCGCAACTCTGCGCGTTTGATGTAAGTATGCCATACTATCAGAAGCGCCCCGACAGCCTGCGAGATCACAGTGGCGGCAGCCGCCCCCTCTATGCCCATGTCCAGCACCAGGATGAAAAACAGGTCGAGACCTATATTAAGAAGTGCGGATATCGCGAAAAACACAAGGGGAGTCATCGAATCTCCGACCGCACGCAACATCGAAGAGTAAAAATTGCTCAGGAAAGTGAAGACGATGCCGGAAAACACAATCATCAGATAGCTGCGCATCATCCCATAGACATCCTCGGGGACGCTCAGCCAACCGAGAATCGGGTCTACCCAGATGAAGACGGCGGCATTGAGCAGAAGCGTCATTGCGCCTATGAGCACGAACGACATGTAAATGCTCCGCCTCATGCCGGAAAAATTCCCGGCGCCGAACTGTTGCGAAAACACCGTGCCGCAGCCCATCGACAGCCCCGAGAATATCGAGGTGAGGAACACCATCAGGGTATATGCGGAGCCTACCGCCGCAAGCGCCCGAGGCCCCACGAACTGTCCGACAATGAGGGTGTCCGTGATATTGTAGCATTGCTGCAACAGGGAACTGGCCATCATCGGAAGGGTGAAAGTCAGAAGCGTGCGTGTTATTCCGCCGCGGGTAAGGTCTCCTTTGCTCTTCGAAAACATAACGGCATGCCGGGCATTCAAACGGCTGCAAAGTTAGAAACTATTTTACGGCAATCGTTATACATTTTACTGTTTAACCGCAGAAGGACACGGACATTCCGGGGAAAACGAGTATTTTTGTCCTCACAATACATTGAAGGATATGGAAGAAATAATAAGACTCGACAGCGTGGATGTATACAACCGCCTCTTCGGGCTGGAAACCCGGCATCCGCTCGTAGCGGTCATAGACCTTGCGAAAGCGACGAAATTCCCGAAACACTTCACCATGAATTACGGAGTTTACGCCCTCTACCTAAAACAGGTAAAGTGCGGCGATCTCAGATACGGAAGGCAGACCTACGACTATCAGGAAGGGACAGTGACCAGCTTCGCACCGGGGCAGGTCGTCGAGACGACGCTGGATGAAAATGTCAGACCGCTCGCACGCGGAATCATCTTCCATCCTGATCTGATACGGGGCACTTCGCTCGGCAAGGAAATCAAGCGTTATTCGTTCTTCTCGTACTCCTCGAACGAGGCCCTGCACCTTTCGGATGACGAAAAAATGATCTTCACGGACTGCCTCGACAAGATTTCGATGGAACTCGAACACCCGATAGACAGGCACACAAGACTGCTTATTTCCAAAAACATCGAACTGCTTCTGGATTACTGCATGCGCTTTTACGAAAGGCAGTTCATCACGAGGTCGCCTATCAACAAATCGGTAATCGTCAGGTTCGAAGAGCTCCTTGACGACTATTTCAACTCCGGCAAGACACAATCGGAAGGTCTTCCGACGGTAAAATGGTTCGCCGACAAGATCTGCCTGTCGCCAAACTATTTCGGAGACCTGATAAAGAAGGAGACAGGGCGCACGGCGCAGGAATATATACAGGGGAAAATAATGGATGCCGCGAAAGAAATGATCATCGGCAGCGACAAGAGCGTGGGCGAAATAGCCTACAGCCTCGGCTTCCAGTACCCTCAGCATTTCAGCCGCGTATTCAAGAAATACACCGGCAAGACCCCTAACGGATACAGGCATGCTGGAGATAAAGACGGTTCATCAATGTAACTGCCGCCTCGGAGGCAAGAGGCTCTGCCCACAGGCGTGCATCATCCGTTTGGACGGCGACAGGACACCGGAATCCGAGACGGAAAAGGTGCGTTTCGGCTTCTACACCATACTGCTCATAGAGCATGAAAACGGGGAGAAGGCATGCTGCGGATGCGGCAAATACGATTTTTCCGACGCGACGATGGTCTTCCTTCCGCCCGAACGGCCTTTCTGCATGGATGGAGGCCGCCCGTTTCCAGGAAAAGGCTGGCTGGTCGCTTTCCAGAAAGACCTCTTCAGCAGCGCCGGGGCATACGCCGAACTGGAAAAATATTCGTTTTTCGGTTACAACCGCGAAGAAGCCCTCCATCTTTCCATCCGCGAAAAGGACAAAATCATCGAATGCATCAATCTCATGGACGAGGAGCTGCACCACCCTGCGGACTGCCACAGCGCAACACTGCTCGTAAGATGCATCGGACTGATACTGGACTACTGCACAAGATATTACGAGCGGCAGTTCATAACCCGCGAGGACAGGAACGACAGCCTTGTCAAAAAGACGGATGCCTTTCTGGACGAATTTGTCAGTTCCGGAAAACTTGAACGCCGCATATATCCGACCCCGGCACTGTGCGCCGCCGAACTCGGACTGTCCGAAGAATATTTTTCCGACATGCTTAAATTCCATACCGGCAAGACTCTCCGGGAATATTTCGATCTGAAACTGATAGCACTCTCCAAAAAGATGCTGCTTGAACGGAACGCATCGCCCGAGCATGTGGCGAAACATCTGGGCTTCCGGAACATCGACTGTTTCAACCTCGTATTCAAAAAGATCACCGGAGTCGCCCCCGGTGAATATCTCCTGTCGCGGAACTGACAGACCGCCTATACATTTTCCCGTTCAAGGCAGTTGTCAAGATCGGCCTTGATCCGTTCGATATCCATGTTCCTGCCGATAAATACTATCTTCTGCATCCTGTCCCCGTATTTTTCATCCCAATCGCGGATGAAGCCCGGATCCTGCTGCATGAGCTGTACCAAGTCTTCAATAGGCGCGGTGGCATACCATTGGCCGGCCTCGCGCAATTGCTTCTGCCTTCCTGCCTGCTCGAACATATAGGACATATCCGGGTCCTGAGTGAAGTAACAGATACCCTTGGCCCTTATCACCCCTTCCGGCCAATGCCGGGTGACGAAACTGTCAAATCTGTTGATATCGAAGGCCGGACGACGGTAATAGACAAAGGTGCTCACACCGTATTCCTCGGCCTCACCTTCCTCGTGATCATGATCGTGGTCATGATGATGGTGATGATGACCCTCATGTCCACGGGCCTCGGCCTCCTCTTCCTCAGTCGGAGTGGACTCGATGCCCTGAATCCAACCGGCCGATGCGGCCACCTGATTGTAGCTGAACATCCGGGTATTGAGAATTGAGTCCAGATCTATCCCGGCCCAGTCACATTCCACAATCCTGGCCGAAGGCTGTATCGCCCTGACAATCCTGCGGAGACGTTCCAGTTCCTCCGGAGTGACCTCTGATACTTTATTGATAAGGACGATGTTGCAGAATTCCATCTGCTGAACCAGCAGATTCTCGATATCCTCCTCTCCGAGATCCTTTTCGGTCAGACTGTCACCGCAGGCAAACTCATCCCGCATACGCAGAGCATCCACCACCGTCACTATACAGTCCAGACGGGGATAGCCGTACTCCTTGAGTCTCGGATCCACTCTCGGCATCGAGCATATCGTCCTGGCTAT
>DEPW01000130.1:0-1105 GCA_002358965.1 Bacteroidales bacterium UBA3382 | reverse complement strand
CTGTCGTCCTGCGTGCCCACCACACCGCCCTTCTGAATCAGGGCCGCATCTATGTTGACCTCTCCCAGGTCATTGACTATCACCGCAAATCTTATTCCCTTCCCGTTGGAGAGAATCCTGTTCACCAACGTGGTCTTTCCGCTGCCCAGATATCCCGTCAGGAGCAGCACCGGCGTATCCATTGCATTCATTTCCTTCTGTAATTTATCTTACCGGTCTACGGTATTCAATATCTGTTCCACAAACCTCCTGTCATTGCTCAGACGCGGCACCTTGTTCTGGCCTCCGGTCTTGCCCCGGCTCTCCATCCAACGGTAGAATGTTCCGGGAGGCACGGGGGTCAGCTCCAGTTCCGTCATCGTCACATCTCCGCTGCGCTTGGCCTCGTAGTCCGAATTGCGCCGGCACAGGGCCGCATCCAGAGCATTTCTGAAATGCTCCTGGGCCTGTGGGCTGCTCATCCGTTCCTGACTGGCCGGCGAGAACTCCACCACCCACTGATGCGCCCCCTTGGCATGGCTCTCATCCATAAAGACCGGGGCCACGGTATAGTCCGTCACCTCCACCCCGCACTCCCGGCAGGCCTCCGAAAGGGCCTCCTCAGCATTATGTATCATCAGTTCCTCTCCGAACGCATTGATATAAAGCTGTGTACGACCGGTTATAATTATTCTGTGCGGACAGAGCGAGGTGAATTCCACACAGTCCCCTATCAGATACCGCCACAGTCCGCTGTTGGTGGTTATCACCATCGCGTATGTCACACCGGTACGCACCTCGTCCACCGTATAGACATCATCCGACTCCCCTGCCAGGACTTTGTCCAGCGAGCGCATCGGGATGAACTCGAAGAAGACCCCGTTGTCCAGAGTCAGGGCCATGCCCTTCTGCGACGGGTCGTCCTGCAGGGCGAAGTAGCCCTCCGAGGCATTGTAATTCTCCAGATAGTGCATCCTGT
Organism: Bacteroidales bacterium UBA3382; assembly: GCA_002358965.1. Lineage (GTDB taxonomy): Bacteria > Bacteroidota > Bacteroidia > Bacteroidales > UBA932 > Merdivivens. The sequence continues at coordinate 147 of DEPW01000130.1, read as the reverse complement.
CCGAAGGTATGAGCCGGCGGTACTGCTCACGGTACGGCCCGAAACTGATGCCCCCGTGCATGAAAAGCTCGAGGTTGGGCCATATATCCGTCAGATACTGAGCATGGTTATACTCTATCAGCCGTTCTATCATGATGAGGTTCCAGG
>DEPW01000105.1:2663-21775 GCA_002358965.1 Bacteroidales bacterium UBA3382 | reverse complement strand
CTCACCATCAACGGCAAGACATACAAAGAGGGCGACATGTTCTCGCTCAACGGCACCAAGGGCCTTGTATACGACACCAGGATCGACACGATGGACGCATCTGAAAATCCTCGTTTCGTACACTTCATGGAAATCGTGGACAGATACCGCAAACTCGGCGTACGCACGAATGCCGACACGCCGGACGACGCACAGCAGGCCCTCAATTTCGGAGCGGAAGGAATCGGTCTCTTCCGCATAGAGCACATGTTCTATGGAAAACACTCCGAAATTCCTCTGGCGAAACTCCGCAAGATGATCCTTTCGAAGACAGAGGAAGAACGCCGCAACGCGCTCGAGGAACTCAAGATATATGTCAAAGAGGCAGTAAAGGGCACCATGAAGGTAATGGACGGCAAACCTGTCACATTCCGTCTGCTCGACCCGCCTTTGCACGAATTCGTACCTCAGACAGAGGAAAAGATCAAGGAACTCGCGGAAGAACTCGGAGTAACCCCTGAAGACATAAAGAAACGAGGCGAAGGGCTTCACGAAGTCAACCCTATGATGGGACACAGGGGCGTGCGTCTGCACATCACATACCCTGAGATCTCCGAAATGCAGTTCGAGGCCATCCTTACTGCGGCAGCCGAACTGAAGAAAGAGGGCTTCGTACCGAAACCTGAAATCATGATTCCGGTAACAGTATCCGTAAACGAGCTCAAATACCAGAAAGCCATCCTCGACAAGATACACAAGGAAGTCGAAGAGAGCATGGGCGTAAAGATCGACTACCTCTACGGTACGATGATCGAAATCCCTCGCGCTGCACTCCTTGCAGACCAGATGGCCGAAACTGCGCAGTTCTTCTCATTCGGAACGAACGACCTTACACAGATGACATTCGGCTTCTCGCGCGACGATATCGGAGGTTTCATGCAGGACTATCTCGACAAGAAGATACTCCCTTACGATCCGTTCCAGACCCTCGACCGCCCGGCCGTAGGCAAACTCGTAAAGATAGGGCTTGAAGGAGGACGCTCTACCCGCAGCGACCTAAAGGTCGGCATCTGCGGCGAACACGGTGGCGACCCTGCTTCGATCGAGTTCTGCAATGAGATAGGCATGAACTATGTATCCTGCTCGCCTTTCCGCGTACCTATCGCACGCCTTGCAGCGGCGCAGGCTGCCATCAAGGCTGAAAACGAACCTAAATCGCTTACTGAAAAGATAGCAAAGAGGCTCGGCCTGAAATAACATCCCTCATCAGGGCAACTGACATATCTTAAAAGGAGCCGGTTCGATGCCGGCTCTTTTGTTTACTTGCGATCATCCGCAGGCGTACCACCCACGAGCACGCCGATGTGCCTCGCAGCTTTGTTCATGCCACACCCCAACTTAACGCAAATATATTGTAAAACACTGATTCATAGCAACTTGTTATTGCAACAATATTTTATGAGTGCGGATGATCTTTAGAAGTTTCTTGATTTTTTGTATTCCGCAAATAAAACACATAAATTTGTCTTGATAATAAAATCAAAACTGCAACATGAAAAAATTCATCATCACATTGATTGCCATTATGGCAACCGCGTGCGCGCTCCAGGCCCAGGAGACCCGTGATGTGCTTTATCTTAAAAACGGTTCGATCATCAAGGGGGTTATCACTGAAATCCTTCCCGAGGACCATGTAAAAATCCGGACAAACGACGGGAGCATCTTCGTCTACGACATGGACGAAGTGCTTAAAATCATGAAAGAGTCCGCAGAACAGTCAAAAGCGGTATCGCCATTCAACAAACCCGAAGGGTACTTCGGCATGGTAAAGGCGACATTGCCCTATTTCATCACCGGGGTGGACATTGTAAACGGATACCGCTTCTGCCCGCAATTCGCCATGGGTATCGGAATAGGACTCGAAATGTATGAATATTCAGGCGTAGGCGTACCACTGTACCTGCACCTGAGAAGCGACATACTCGAGAAGAAGGTTTCGCCGTATTTCGCCATGGACATGGGCGTGCGTTTCATCCCATGGGCTGGAATACCCGTCTACGCATCTCCACAGATAGGAGTAAGTTACAATGTAGGCAAGAAATACCGCATGACCTCGGCTCTGGAGATACCGCTCTTGTTTTTCGGAAATGTAATAGGCATCGCCCCGGGCGTAAGCGTGGGATTTTGTTTCTAAAGCCGTGCCCGCATCCGTGCAGGCCTAATTTACGAACGACTTTCATAAAGAGAAATCCCGTCCCGTGCATCACTGCAGGGGGCGGGATAATTAGGAAAGTATATACGAATATACATTAGTGCAGCTTATAAGAAAGCTTGCAAATCGAGAGTTTGTTTAGAATCAATATGTCCATTCGAAGCTGTCCACCCACAACTTGTTGGTCGAGCAGCCTGTAAGGTAATCGCCGCGCTTGCTGGTCGCACAGGATATCACCACTGAATAATTGCCTTTTGCCGGCTTGCCCTCAGTGTCGTACCATACGAAAGGTATCTCCTCCGTAACGAAATCATCGTAAGTAGTCGTGACATCGAGCATGGCGTAACCTATGATGGCACCTTCGTCAAGGCTCGTGACGGTAGTCGGATCCCACATGCCGACAGGGTCTCCCATACCGGAGGTCACACCGTGCTGGGCGGTCCAGTCGATTACTACGGCATAGATGCGGGAAGTATCCTGCTTGCCTTTGAAATCCTCTCCGATAGGGTCGTTTGCCCCTGTCTTGTCGATAAGTCCTACCGATGATTTGAATCGCACGGTCAATGCCGCAGGCCTTGCCGTCCAGTCATACGGCTTGCCGAAGCTGGCCGTACCCATCACTCCGTCCATCGAAAAGTCGCCTACATACATGTTGCCCGGAGCGAACACGCTGTTCAATACCATATTTGCAGTCAGATATGCGACGCCCGGCATGTCGGCATCCTCTATGCAAAGATAATTTCCGAACATCGCCGACATGGAGTTGTTTCCGCTGTCCCAGAAACTTTCACCTTCAGCATTTGGATACGGCAGGTTTCCGGGCTTCATCGACCATGAAGACATGTCTCCGTTAGGGATCTCATCGCCCTCGGCCGTCGTAAACTCGTAAGACATCACGGTCACTCCGTCCACACGGGCTTCGACCTGATATGCAGTGCCGGCGAAGATTCCTGTGCCCGGCTCAAGGCTGTAGACATCAAGGCCCGCATCGTTGGCGGATTTGTTCCATACAGGGGCGAGAGCAAATACGGTCCCTTCCGAAAGCACGGCCTCGGTCCACTCGGCAGCATCGGAAGCCTTGTAAAAGACATCCGCCCCGCTGCCGGCCAGAGCCGCATTGAAAGAAGCGGTGTTTTTCCACAAATCTATGTCGGAGACAGGGTGCAGGGAAACCTGCTGCTCTGCAACGAAACTCTGTCCGTTGGAAGCCGTAAGTATCACACTCACCTTGCCTGCGAATTCGGCATACTCGTTCCCTGCCGCAGGAGCCGTAATGACGAACTTGCCGCCGTCGATCGCCGCACGCCATCCGTCCGGCTTGGTTATCGTGACAGTCTGATGTCCGCTCAATGTATAGTCGAACTTCATGCTTTCGTCCCTGTCGAAATAGAGCGTCTGCTCATCGTTTTCGATGGCGAAGACGAGTTCCTTGGTCTTCGGCAGGGTGATGATTTCGCCATTGCGCAATTCGATGTATACATAATCGTCATCCTCTTCGACACTGAGGAAGAGCGAATCGCCTGTGCCTTCGGACGGCATTCCGGTATCCTCCCATGTATTGCCGCCGTCGGTCGAAATCTCCCAATTGCCGGTCTGCGGGTTGATGCGTACCTGAGGGGCGTCCGCAGTCACCTTTATCTTATTACCCTGCTCGTCGAGCAGGAATTCCTCGCTGCCGTCAGGGTTTTCATATCCCCAATAATATTCGCCGTCCTCGCCGAGGATCACTATGATCGTAGGAGGGGTCATACCGTCCTGGCCGTCACTGATCGTCGCACTCGTACCGTCTGAAAATCTGATCGTATAGCTTCCGTCCGAGTTTTGTTCGACACTGTTGACCGTCACCTGGCTCTGCAGTTTAGCGACAATGTCCTGCAAAGCGTCTATCTCGGACTGTACCTGGTCCCTGAAATCCTCGAGGGCTTCCACCCTGCCGTTAAGATCGTCGATTGAATCCTTCAGTGCGGAATCGTCGAAGCATGCGCTGACCGACAACAGCATTGCCAGTCCTGCCGCCGCGCCCAAAATTCCGCGTTTTTGAAATAATACTTTCATAGTTTTAACTTTTAAACAATTTTCAGCCTGCAAAGAAATAGCAATTATGCCTTCAAAAATATCACAATAACCGCATAAAATACCACAATTTTCCTATTTTTGCGGAATTGTTATGATTTTTACACGAAATGACCGCGAAACACGACAGCCAGACATCCAAAATCATCGGCACATTGCCTCTGAACGGCAAATATGTCGACCACAGTAAGCGATATGCCACCGACTACGACAGAGTATGCATCATCATCTGCACTCACGGAAAAGCCGATATCGACATCGAATCGAGAGATTTCACCATTCGTGAAAAATACTTCATAGTCATCGGGCCGGGAAAGAACTTCGGCTTCACCGACAGCGCCAAAGATTTCAAGGCTGACATATACTGGCTCGGAATCGACATTCTCCCCATAGATGAATTGAAACATGTATATTCGCTCAAAAGGATATACGACGACGAGCCTGTCCGTAAAATCCCCGATGAAAAATACATCATGTGCCGCTTCATCGGCAACTATCTTAAAGACTTCCAGAACGAATACGAAAACACATATCAGGTACAGATCCTGAGAAACTACCTTAACATACTGTTTTACGAAGCCTGCAACATATTCATAAACGAAAAGAAGGAAACGCCCGATTCAAAAAACAGGTATCTGACAAAACGCTTTCTGGCCGAAGTCGAGAGCAACTTCAGGAATGAGAGGAAAGTGGCATTCTACGCGGAACGGCTCGGAATCACTCCCAAATATCTTTCCACGCTCGTCGGCAAGGAAACCGGGCACAGCGCGACCGAATGGATTGACGAATACACTTTGCTCGAAGCCAAGAAACTGCTCAGGGACAGAAAGATGACGATATACCAGATAGCATACGAACTGTCATTTTCCACCCCTTCGCATTTCGGTAGCTTCTTTCAGAAACACACCGGGATGACCCCGAAGGAATTCATTAAGTCACAGCATGTCATCTCTCATAATGAGGGATTTCCTCTGGAATGACCATCGAGATTTCGACCAGGCCCATGACTTTTCCGTTTTCAAACCAGGCTGTCTGGTAAATCATCTTCTTAACCCCTTTCTTGTGGATAGTGTAAGAGTTGGTGCCTCCGGTTTCAAGAAGCCTCCGGATGATTTCCCATGAACGGTCCGAATGGCAGTCCTTCAGATTGCATCCTATGAGACGCTCCGTCCCCTCGGCAAAAGTATCCCGGGACTTCTTGTTCATGAAAACTATCCTGCCGTCAGCATCGCATACGGTGACGGCGCAATTCATTTCTTCATACCATCTGTAATCCATGACTGATGAATGTTTTTGTTTATCGTAATCTGTTTTTCTGAAAATGAGGTATTATCTTGAATCTGAAGATCAGCAGCGAAATCAGACATAGCCCGGCACCGGAGAGGTATGCGTATGAAAACGAAAACATCCCGCCTATCACACCGCCGAGCACCAAGCCTATTCCTATGCCGACATCCCACGAAGTCAGGTAGGTCGAAGTAGCCGTCCCCCTCTGGTCGTTACGCCCGAGATTCACGAACATCGTATTGAAGGCCGGGAACATCATGCCGGACCCCACGCCGAGAGCCAGGGCCGAGCAATACAGGACGGCCTTGACAAGACCGGGCGAAACCCCGGACAACGGTTCGCAGACATAAAGCCCTATGTAACAGAATATCACAATCGCGATTCCAGCCATGATGACCTGGGTGATCTTGCCGTGGTCTACCTGTTTTCCCGAAAACATCCTCGACACCGCCATTCCGCAGGCCATGAAGGTAAAGAACAGTCCGGTGCCGGACACTACGCCTATGCTCTTTGCGTACATCGCCACATAAGTAGTAGTGATTCCGTATGGAATCGATATCAGCAGCAAATCTATGCCTACCGGTATGCCTTTGAGCAGGATGAACCTGTCCAGCGATATAGGGCTGTCCCTTTCGATCCTCGGCTTTACCGGAGTCTTCACCAGAGAGGCCGCCACGAGTCCTGCAAGGCAGCATCCCAGAGCGCTCAGGAAGATCACCGCAAACGAATAATAATCGTGCAGGAACAATCCGGTCATAGGCCCAAGGGACATCGCTATGTTGTTGGCAAGCCCGTAATAGCCTATGCCCTCCCCCCTTCTCGACGAAGGCAGGATGTCTATCACTATGGTATTTCCGGCGACCGTCACCATCCCGAAAGACAGGCCGTGCACAATCCTCAATGCGACAAAAAGCAGGACCGAGCCGGCAAGCAGATACAGACCGAACACCGATGTGAACACCGTAAAGGCCAGCAGATACAGCGGTTTACGTGCGAACGCGTCCAACAGGTATCCCGAGAACGGCCGCACCAACAACGCCGCCACCGTATAGCACGCCAGGATAGTCCCTATCGAACCCTTCCCGAGGCCGAACTGCTCAGTAAGGTAAAAGGGAAGCACCGGCATCAATATATAGAAGCCGAAATAGAGCAGGAAGTTGGCTGCAATGACATAGCAGTAACTCGGGGTTATGAGACGGTCTTTCATATCCGTCACTTCCGCTTCATGCCGGCTTCGCCGACGATCCTGTAATTGTGGCAGACAGGGCCGAAGCCCTTTCCGAACAGATACCGCGAACCGGCCCTGATTGCCCCGTCTATATAGTCTTCGGCCTTATGTACGGCATCGCGCAAAGGAAGACCCTGTGCCATATATGCCGCTATCGACGAAGAGAAGGTACAGCCGGTACCGTTGACATTGGGAGTCCGGATCATCTCCTTCTCTATCGTCTCGTAACCCGGCTGTCCCGCTTCCTTGAAGAGGTCTATCTGCCTTCCGTCGGGACGGATCGATTTTACTATTACCGAACAGCCCCGGCCGCACAGCTCCTCCATATCGTCAGAGGCCGACTCCAATGTAATTTCGTGTCCAAGCAACAATGCCGCCTCACGCGCATTCGGAGTTATGAGGGTCGCTTCGGGGAAAAGCTTTTCCTTGTACGCCTCTATCGCCGAAAGCTCGACGAGCCTCTGCCCCGTGGCATTCACCATTACCGGATCGACTACAACCGGGATGCCTGGATGTCTGCCCAGAAGAGCGGCCACTTCGGAAATGAGCTGTTCGGTAAAGAGCATCCCTATCTTCACTGCACAGGCGCCTACATCCGACAGGAACGATTCCGCCTGCCCTATCACAAGCTCTGCCGGCAAAGGGAAGATATCCTTGACTGCCGTGGTATCTTCGTTGACAATGCAGGTTACGCTTCCGGCGGCGTATGCCCCGCAACAGGTGACGGCCTTGATATCCGCCTGTATCCCTGCGCTTCCGAGAGGTTCGCTCCCGGCTATTACAAGTACTTTAGGATAAGTCTTCGTCCTGGGGACATCGTCGCCCATGATATCCGAAACTGCTATTTTCTCTATATCCTTCATTTCAAAACTTTCTTGACCGCGGCTACCAAATCGTCTATATCCTTCTGTGCTGTATCGAAAGATGTCACAAAACGCACTTCGCCCGCGGCCTCGTCCCAATAGTAAAAAAAATATTCTTCAAGCAATCTGCGCGAAGCCTCTTTCGGCATCGTAAGGAACAGCTGGTTGCTCTCTACTTTCTGGGTAAAGGAAATCCCTTCGACCGAAGAGAGCCGCTCCGCAAGCAGCCTGGCCATCATATTGGCCCTTGAAGCGCATTCCAGCCACAGGCCGTCCTTAAGATACTCGGAGAACTGGGCCGAAACATATCGCATCTTGCTCGCAAGCTGGCCTGCCTGCTTCCTGACATACTTGGCATCGGCGAACAGCGCTCTGTCGAAGACAACCACGCATTCACCGAACATAAGGCCGTTCTTTGTCCCTCCGAGAGTCATCGTATCCACACCGCACTTTTGCGACAAATCTTTGACAGTGACACCGAGCGCGGCTGCCGCATTGGCTATCCTTGCGCCATCCAGATGCACCTTGAGACCGAGCCCATGCGCATAATCCGTCAGCCGCTTGAGCTCTTCGGGAGTATACACCGTACCAAGCTCGGTGCATTCAGACACATACAAGGCTCCGGGTTGCGAATGATGCTCGAAACCGAAGCCCGTCATATAAGGCTCGAGCAGCTCGGGCGTAAGCTTGCCGTCCGGAGTCGCAACGGTGCACAACTGGCATCCTGTAAACTTTCCGGGGGCATTGCATTCGTCCACGGCGATGTGCGCGGTCGAGGCGCAAAATATCGAATTGTAGGATTTGGTCATCAGCTGGAGGGCCAGCATATTGCTGCCCGTTCCGTTATATACGAACAGCGGGAGCGTCTCGCCGTCGAAAAGCCCGCGTACCGCCGCTTCCGCAGCCCTTGTCCAGTCGTCGTCACCATAACCGGGGGCATGGTCGCGGTTGGCCTCCGCAAGCGCCGCCATTATCCGTGGATGGACAGGACTGTTGTTATCCGAACCGAAACTTCTCATATCACAATGGATTTTCTTAAAAAAAGGAGGCTGCCGGAACAGAGTCCGCAGCCTCCCCGGAATCATCCGTTATTTAAAATTTGTAACTGATACCTATCTTAAGCGTGTTTGAAAGCACATCCGCAGCCTTTCCCATACCGATATAGTAAGCTGCATCGATGCCTATTCCGAAGAACTCCACACCCAGACCTACGGTCGCATACGAAGGCATGAACGCCTCGTTTGCCGAATAGCGGTAACCGCCCCTGACCGCAACCATGTCTATGAACTCGAACTCCGCTCCGACGCCTGCCGTAAGCGTAGAGTTGTTGAGGATATAATCCACATCCACAGCCGGATTGATATCAAAGACATCGTCCACTATCTCATAATTTCCGGAATAACCGGCCCTGATATCCATCGGGAGGGCATAGGAAATGCCCGGCTCGTATGTCATCGCCGGTCCGAGGTTCTTTGCAGCAAGGGCTACATTGAAATATTTGTGCGAATACATAAGATCCACATCGAGACCGAAGCCTATACCGTTGACTATGCCTATCGGCTGAGGGCTCTGGTCATAGTAGAAATGCAGATTCACGGCAGCAGCGAAACCTTCTATGATGTGCATACCGAAAGAAGCGTCCACGCTGAACTGCGCCACCGAACCGTCGAATGAACCGGAAGCGATACCGTTGTCATCAGTAAACACAGTGCTTACCGATTGCATGCGCGCCCTCGCGCCGAGACCGACAGTATACCTGTCGTTGAACTTGTAGAACGCGCCTACTGCGAAACTGTTCATGCCGGCAACCTTAGGCTGCAACATGGAATAATTCGCTGAAATCGCGAAATCGTCGTCCGACAAAGCCGCAGCGGCGGAGTTGGTATAGAGACTGAATCCCTTGCCGTACATTGCCGTATAGGCATCCGCCATACCGGCCGACCTTGCATCCGGAGCCACATCCGTCACGCTCTGGCCGAAAGCATTGACAGCCAAGAATGCTGCTATGATTGAAATAACTGTTTTTTTCATGCTGAATCGTTTGCTTTAGTACTTGACTACATTCGTTTTATATTCGGTCCCGTCCTCGGAGACTATCACTACGCTGTAAACTCCTGCCGCCTGCTTCGACATGTCCACTGTCAGAGGATTGAACGGCGATACCGTAACCGTATCATTGAACAATACGCTGCCGGTAGGGCCCGAGATAAGGATTTCATAGTTTCCTTCCTCGCCTGGTCTGATGTGAAGGTCGTTGTATACAGGGTTAGGATATATGTCTACCATATTCGATCCTTCGCGGATGAGGAACTGCATGCTGAACTGGGCAGCATCGCCTACGCCGTCCGTAGCCGACACCGTCAGTGTCACTGCGCCGTATTGCATAGCAGTGATATCAAGGTAGTTGTCTGTCTGGACGACATCTATGATTCCTTCGGAACTGAGGGTATAGCCGTAGGTCAGAGGATCGCCGTCCGTATCCACTATGTACTCTGCCATGTCGAGTCTGTACTCTTCGCCTATTCCGTTGAAGCATACGGAAGGTATCTCAGCAGGCTCCACGACGACTTCAGGATTGGAGTTGGCCCTGATCGAGAACTTGAATGCGGCAGTCGATTCCATGCCGTATTCATCCGTAGCCTTGATCTCGGCAGTATAGTCTCCCGATGAGAACTCCCAGCCGTTGATGTATACCATCAATGTATCCTCTACCAGTTCGCAATCGAGTTTCCTTGTCCCGGCAGCCGCGCTTGCAGTCACTGCATGTCCGTCGGGATCAGCTATGGCGACTGGCATCTCCGCCGAATCGTATGTCTTGATTATGAAATCCGCATACTCTTCCGGGATAGTGATTTCGGGAGCGTGGTTTTCACCCGTGGTGACAGTCTCCACTGCGGAAAGCTCCGATTTGTTTCCGGCCCTGTCGGATGAGGACATGGCCACATAGTATGTCTTCGTAAAATCAAGGCCATTGATAACGATTACCTTCGAAGAGCCGTCCTCGGAGTCTTCGAGATCGCGGACTTTATAGTCCAAAGCCGTTATGTTCCCCGGGATATTGTCGTAGTCTATGCTCGAGAAGGATTCGGTACTGTAGTATACCTGCAATCCCGTAGCCAGGCCGTCATCCTCGTCCTGCGGAACAACTGCATTGATTGTCAATGTATTCGAATTCGGACTGTCCATTTCGAATTCAGGAGATTCGGGAGCCACCGTACTCATGGAAGCCAAAGCCCATGAAGTATTGATGAGGCCGCGTCCGAGGAGCATGCCTTCCTCGAGATCTCCATGCAGGTCAAACCTGTTGTATTCATATATTATAGGATCGCAGGCATCGAGCAGGATTTCCTCAAGCATCTTGTTGGTAAAACCGGGGCCTCCTTTTGCTGATACGACCAATGCGGCTATGCCCGAGACATGAGGACAGGCCATGGATGTTCCCTGGAGGCTGGCATATCCGCCGTCTTCCATCGGGTATGTACTGAGGACAAAGTTGTTGGTGATGTCTTCTCCGCCAGGAGCGGAAACATCCACCCAAGTACCTATGTTCGAATAACGGGCCCTTTCATATTGGGCATTGAGCGCCGCTACCGCGAATGTAGGAGTGTAATTGCCCGGAGCCGAATCTTCGACGATATTGTCGTTACCTGCAGCGAAGATGGCGATACCGCCGGCCATAGGGCCTACCTGGTTTCCATCATCGTCCATACCGGCGTTTTCGATGAAATAGTCGATGGCGGTCCTTATCACATAAGGAGTCTGGACTCCCGGATCATAGCCCCAGCTGTTCTGCGCTATCACCGCACCGTTGTCGGCACCGTACCTGATTGCGTCTGCCGAGTTTCCGGTCCATTCACGGTCGGACCAAGGACTGTCTGCATTGGGAGCGAAGATCTGGCAGGACATCAGGCGCACGCCCGAATCCGGAGAGCCGTTACCGCCGGCAATGCCGATTACGCCGACACCGTTGTTGTTGACGGCAGCCACTGTTCCGGCCACATGCGTACCGTGTCCGTGAGCTACTATTTCGCCCTGCATGTACTGCGTAACGAAATTGAATCCGTATATATCGTCCACAAAGCCGTTTCCGTCATCGTCCACACCCGGCTGTCCGTTCATCTCGGCCTCGTTGATCCACATGTTCTGTGCAAGGTCCTCGTGATCGACATCTATACCGCCGTCCACAATGGCAACGACCACATTAGGAGAACCGTATACGCCGTATCTGTTGTAAGCGTCGTAGAGATTGATGTCGGAGCCGGCTATCGAATTCAAACGCGAACCGTCATTCTGGTAATGCCACTGGTTGCCGGCCCTCGGATCGTCGAACGGTGCCGAAGTCGCAAAAGGATATACCTCCATCGCATGGCTTACCGGCTTGTATACATATTCGGCATACTCGATGCCCTCGATTCCGCTGATGCAGCTTCCTGCCTTCGTCAACGGAACATCCTCATTGAATGTGATCTCATACCATCTGTCCAGACCGGCCTTGTGCGCCCTTTTCACGAAACGCGGGTCTTTGGTGAAGACCCTCTTTACGGAAATGATTTCCATTTCTTCTGGAAGCGTTTCCGTCGACTTGACCGACTCGAGCCTTACAAGGCCGTCTTCGCCGGTAGCGTCTTCGAACTGCAGGCGCATCTCTTCCGAGACGAGGACCATCATTTTTCCGTCCACTGCGCCCTTCAATGGAGAATCGAGCACGGGCCTGTCTTCCGGCTCCTGTTGCATCGGCTCCTGGCAGGCAACTGCCATCATCACCAATCCTGCAACCAACAAATACTTTCTCTTCATTTACTGTTAGGACTTAATTATTATTCATTAAAAATTAAACTAAATATGCTTTTTCATTTTTGCACAAGTCGCAAAGTTAATTTAAAAAAGTAAAAAGCAAACGGTATTTTTTAATTTTTTTTGATTATCCGTATCTTCCGTAACCGTGCGCGATGGTACCGACGCGCACATCAAACCCTTCCAGAAGGCTCTCTGAGGCCTATCTGCGTGCGCGTCGGTACCATCGCGCACGGTTGCATGTCCTTAACTCAAGTCGACCATCACGACTGGCTCCTGTTTGCTTTCGTCCAAGGGACGGGACACATATCCGATTTCGGAAAAATCGATCGCGGACAGGTCGATGCACCTTATATTACTATTGTACATCGTCCTGTAATAGAGTTTCAGGCCGGTCAGGTCGGCAGCGGCCGTCCACTGTGTCGCGCTCGGGATGTCCGGAGACTTGCCGGGCTCGTGTTCCACGCCTACGGGAATATCGAAATTGTTCAGGATATGGAAGCACTGCATTACGCAATCCAGTCCTGTCTTCTGCAGCGGAGCGGTGGTCTTGTAGAAGAACGCCCTCACGAAACGCGACGGAGGAGTGACATCTCCCGGAAGCCCCAGCATGCCGGAGCCCGCACCGAAAGGATGCACCGACACTCCATCCACGGTACGAGCCTGCGCCCCGCCTGAATAGAGGTTGACATAGTTGTTCAGATTGGTCACCTGCCACTCGAACCCGGGAGCGTTTGTCAGAACGCCTATGGTATTTTCATACACCTTTGTCTCGCCGTCTACGATTTCGATGACAATCTGCCTGCCGGTCGCATCTGCGACCCTCCAATGCACGGTGGAAGTGCCCTCTATCGCGACAAGCCTCACTTTGTAAAGCTCTTTCAACAGCTCGTCAACCGTGGCGAAACTCGAAAGCACCCATGAAACGAACTGCAAATCGGCCAGGGTCTTCGAATTGAGGGAGCTGTCGTAAGACGGATATTTTCCATAGCCGGGAAAATAGAACAGGCCTGCGGACAGACCGGCCTCGTTGAGACCTTCGGCTATGAATTCGTCTTTGACGACGGCTATCCCGGCATGACCGTATTTCGCCTTGAATTTCATACCGTTCTGTCCGGAAGGAGTGTATGAAACGAATTCCATGCCCCTGGGCACTATCACATAGGTGCTCGGCAATTCGCTATTACCCCACTCTATCGAACGCGCAAGGACGACGCTTCCATCGGCCGCCTTGAACGAAATCCCGGTGCAGGCCATCAGTTCCTGCAAAGGGATGAGAGCCGCCAGCATCATTACGGCTACGGCCCTTGATATTAAACCGGCATTCATGGCAGTCAGTCCTTTTTACGATATGAAATCGTCCCGGTGGCCTGATTGGTCGGCATTACGAGCACTTCGGCAAGCTGCATGTACTCCGGAAGAGAAGCAGCGAAATAGACGGTAAGGGCGATGTCGTCCCCGGTCAGCGGCCTTATTCCTTTGTAACAAGCGTCAGCCGCAGCCTTGTCGCCACGGTACCTGATTACCGAAAAGTTGGTTTCGACAAGCCCGGGCTTGATGTTGGTAACGCGCAGCGGCGTGTCCACGACGTCTATGCGCAGTCCGTCGGACAAAGCCTTTACGGCAGCCTTTGTGGCGCAATACACGCTTCCTCCGGGATAAGCGGCATCGCCGGCTATCGAACCTATGTTGATGATATGCCCCTTTCCTCTTGCGACCATGCCGGGAACCACCAGCCTCGTCATTGAAAGCAGGGCTTTCACATTGGTATCGATAACGATATCCCATTCGTCAAGATTTCCTTCGAATTCCTTGTCGACGCCGATGACAAGTCCGGCGTTGTTGATCAGCACATCGATGGCCTTCCAGTCTTCAGGCAGAGAGTCGAGCGCCGCCTGAGCCGCCTTGCGGTCGCGTACATCGAAAGGAAGGAGCAGCACACGAGTACCATATTTTCCTTCCAGTTCGGCCTTCAGAGACTCGAGTTTCGCGACATTCCTCGCATTCAATATCAGGTCAGAGCCTTCGGACGCGAACTTTCTTGCGCATCCTTCGCCGATGCCGCTGCTGGCACCGGTGATAAAAACGATTTTCCCTTTCATTTTTTTTTACAATAAATTAGTGTGTTCGAAGGAGCAAAATTACATTTTTTAACATTATTGAAACATCATTTTTAAACAATAATTGCGGATATTACTTATTTTTGCGCCGAAAATGTGTTAAGAGCTATATGGAAACATTATTTCTTGTAATCGTCGTCATCCTGTTCGTGCTTGCGGCATTCGATCTTTATGTCGGAGTAAGCAACGATGCCGTCAACTTCCTAAACTCGGCCGTGGGTTCGAAAGCGGCCAAATTCAAGACTCTGATGATCATCGCCTCCATAGGCATCTTCGTCGGCGCGGCAATGAGCAACGGAATGATGGACATCGCACGCCATGGCATCTTCCAGCCGGAACATTATTATGCGACCGAACTGCTATACCTCTTCGTCGCGGTAATGATTACGGACATCATCCTTCTGGACGCATTCAACTCTTTCGGAATGCCTACATCCACAACGGTATCGATGGTATTCGAGCTGCTCGGAGGCTCCGTCGCGCTGGCAATGTTCAAGATGCACGACGACCCGTCGCTGACGCTCGGCATGCTCCTCAACACCGAAAAAGCATTGTCGGTCATCATCGCGATCTTCGTATCAGTTGCAATCGCATTCTTCTTCGGAACGCTCGTACAGTATCTGGCACGCCTCATATTTTCATTCAATTACAAAAAGAACCTTAAATGGAAGATAGGGATCTTCGGAGGCATCGCAATCACTGCGATAATCTATTTCATGCTCATCAAGGGGCTCAAGGACGCATCCTACATGACTCCCGGCTTCAAGGATTGGATACACGAGCATACATTGGCGATAGTCCTGTGCTGCTTCGTATTCTTCACAATACTGATGCAGATACTCTATTTCCTGAGAGTGAATGTATTCAAAGTAATAGTGCTGACGGGAACATTTTCACTCGCGCTTGCCTTCGCAGGCAACGACCTGGTGAACTTCATCGGAGTGCCGCTGGCCGGATACTCGACATATGTGGATTACATGAACCTCGGCAACGGAGTCGGTTTCGACAACTTCCTGATGGACTCGTTGAACGGCCCTGCCACGACGCATGTCGCATTCCTCATAGCTTCAGGAGCGATAATGGTCTTCGCCCTTACGACTTCGAAGAAGGCCCACAGGGTCACGCAGACCGAAGTAAGCCTGGGCAAACAGGACGAAGGCAGCGAGATGTTCGGTTCATCACCGATAGCGCGTACCATAGTACGCAAGACGACCGCGGCCGGGAAGGCGATAGCGAAAGTCATCCCTCAAAGAGCGCTCGACTGGGCGGACAAACGCTTCAACAAGGACGAAATGATACTCGCCGACCATGCCGCCTTCGATCTCATAAGGGCATCCGTCAATCTCGTGCTCTCGGGCTTGCTGATCGCCCTGGGTACATCGCTGAAGCTGCCTCTTTCCACGACATATGTGACCTTCATGGTCGCAATGGGTAGCTCCCTTGCGGACCGCGCATGGACAAGGGAAAGCGCCGTGTACCGCGTTACCGGAGTGTTGTCGGTAATCGGAGGCTGGCTCTTCACCGCTTTCGCCGCATTCATGGCCTGCTTCATCCTCACATGCCTCATACACTGGGGAGGCTTCGTCGCCATCATCATCATGTTCATCGGCCTGTTCATCTTCATGTACTTCAACAGGCACAAAGGCGCAATCGAGACAGACAAGGCAAAGGACGACCTTATCACCAAAGTACAGAACTCCGACTCCGATGCGGTTTCGATAAAACTGATTAAGCAGCATTATCAGGGAGTGATGTCCAAACTCCTGCAGTCGCAGTCGTCCCTGTACATGTCGATCACCAACGGCATCATGGGCAACGATCTGCGCAGCCTCAGGAAATCGATAAACGAACTCAAGGACGACAAATTCCTCCTGAAAAACTCCAGGCGCAAGGAAATCGTGGCCATGCGCAAGATGAAGAACCAGAGCGAGACCATCCAAAGCTCATCATGGATGCACCAGGGATTCAGCAGCTGCGAACAGATGCTCTATTGCCTGCGAAGAGTGTGCGACCCGTGCAAAGAACATGTAGACAACAACTTCTCCCCTCTTCCACAAGAATATTCCGACGAATTCATACCGATGAGGAACAACCTGTACAACCTCATGACAAGGGCGGAAGCCATGATAACATCGGAGGACTTCTCGAAGAAAAACGAAATCGTCGACGAGATAGACATGTTGAAAGACAGGGTCAAGGCAATCCGCAAAACGAGGACAGACGGTCTTTCGGCTGCACAGTACAACCCTGACCTGATGATACTTTATGTCACGATACTTCAGGAATCCGAGGAACTGCTCTACCAGATGAAGCACCTCATCAAAGCTGTTTCCGAGTATCTTAAATGACTTTAGGGACAGCGCATCGAAGCCGGTCTGAAAACGGCATCATTTGGAAAGCGTAAATATGAATTCAAGCCCGCCGCCGCGACGCGGACGGGCTTTAATCGTGCCTTTGTGGTACAGGACGGCGTTCTTCACTATCGCCAGTCCAAGGCCGGTACCACCGACTTTCCTCGAACGGCCTTTGTCCACACGGTAAAACCTGTAGAATATCTTTTCGAGATGTTCCTCGTCGATGCCTACCCCGTTGTCCGCAAAGGATATTTCCATCTTCGACTTGTCTTCCGAAACGATGTCGATGTAAATGTCGGTACCGGACGAATACGCAAGAGAGTTTTCCGAGAGGTTCCTGAATATCGAATAGAGCAAGGTAGGGTCACCGGTAACGACAGTATCTTCGGTAATGTTGGTATGAAGCCGCATACGCTTTTCCTCCGGAAGCACATCGATATATTCCTTGATGTCGTCTATGATGCCTTTAAGGCGCACCGGCTCACGTTTGAACATCCAGCCTGCCTCGTCGAGCCGCGTGATGGTCGAGATGTCCTGTAAAAGCTTGTTTAGCCTTTCGGTCTGTTCATAGGCTTTGCTTGCGAAATTGAGCACGGTCGCCTTGTTTATGTCAGGAACGGTTATGATGGTTTCGAGATAGGCTTTGATGGCGCTTACCGGAGTCTTCAGCTCGTGATTGATATTGTCGGTCAGCTCTCTTTTGAGATCTTGCTTCTCGCGTTCGCCCTTATCTGTGACCGAACGGTCTATGAGCCTCGCTATCACAAAAGACACAAGGCACATCAGCAGTGTGACTATCAGCACGAAATGCACAAACTGGCTGTCCACTTCGAGGAACTGCCTCAGATCGATATTGTAAGGAATGGCACTGCGTACTACAAGATTGCCGTCGGAAGTGGCCGAATAGAAAAACGAGACATTCCCTGTTTCGGAAAGCCTCATCTGCGTATGGGCCTGCCCCTCTTTCATGGCAATCGAGACTTCTTCACGCAAAGCATGGTTCGAAAGCGTATCGGGCCGGTCGGAATAGGTATCGTAAATCACATTCCCGAGAGTATCTATCACCGTGACCCTGAGCGAATCCTTAGCGGCCAGACCGGCCACGCACTCTTCGGGAGAGGCCCCGGTGCGCAACGCCGAAAGTATCTCCCGGTTTACTATCTGCAACTGCGCATTGAGAGATTCGGCCTTGAAATCCTTTTCCCTTTTGTATTGGAACGACACAAAGACGGCCGAAACCGCCAGTGAAAAGAGAAGCAGTACGAAGAATATGTCTAACTGCCCCTTGTGTTTACGGTTCAAATGTATATCCATACCCCGACCTTGTCGCCAGCTTATATCCGTATTTTCCCAGTTTCTTGCGAAGACGGGTAATGTTCACATCAATCGTCCTGTCCAGGACTACCACGCCGGGGCCCCAGACCTTTGCCAATATGTCCTCGCGCGAGAACACTACCCCGGGCTTGCTCAACAACAGTTTGAGTATCTCGTATTCGGTCTTCGTCAATATCACACCTTCACCGTCCACAAAACATTTCTTCATATTGAGGTCCAGTACGAAAGGCCCTATCTCTATGCGCTTTGCCTCATCTTCCGCCTTTGTACCCGAAGCCGAAGTGCGGCGCAGCACGCTTCTGACACGAGCAGACACCTCGTTCAATGAAAACGGTTTCAGGATATAATCGTCCGCCCCGAGATCGAGTCCGTCCACAATATCTTCCTCTCTGCCTTTCGCGGAACAGAATATTATGGGTATGTTCTTTGTATCGTCGCGTTGCCTTAATATCCTGGCCATGGTCGTACCGCTCATCTCCCCCATCATGATATCCAGCAATATCAGCGAATATGTCCTCAGATCCAGGGTCAACGCCTGCTCGGCGCTGCAGCAGGTATCCACCGAATACCCTTCGCGTTCGAGATTGAATTTCAGCACCTCGCAGATTGGCTCTTCGTCATCGATGACGAGGATTTTCACTTTTCCCATATCACTACTCATTTTACTTCCAATAAAAGACATTCCAATTGACGCGCATTGTCCACGATATGCATCGCTCCGTGTTCCTCTAACTCATCCCTGCTCCTGAAGCCCCAGGTCACTCCGACCGACACTATCCCGGCCGCGTTCGCAGTGTCCATATCTACTCCCGAGTCCCCGACAAAAGCAGTCGTTTCACGGCTGAAGTCGGGACCTGCGGCTTCAAG
>DEPW01000105.1:2049-2639 GCA_002358965.1 Bacteroidales bacterium UBA3382 | reverse complement strand
CGTCTACCACCGCCGTATCCGGCTTCAGCGGCACACCGGGACGCTGACCGAACACTCTCAGGAAATCTGTGTCGGGAAAATATTCTCTGACCAGTTTGCAGGTCCCTTCATGGAATTTGTTCGATGCGACGGCCATCTTCACTCCGGCAATGCTTAAATCATGCAGCAATTGCGGAATACCTTCGAAAGGCACTGTGCCGTTGTCTATGTTGCGGCCATAATAGTCCACGAATTCAAGTCTCATGCGCTCGACTTCCCCGGCAGGCGTGCCTTCGGGCAAAGCCCGCTCGACAAGCCGCCTTACCCCTCCGCCGACAAAGATCTTGTAATCCGCCAGTCCGTATGTATGATATCCGTTGGCCTCCAGCACATGGTTGCATGCGGCCGCAAGATCCTCTATCGTATTCAAGAGAGTACCGTCGAGGTCGAAGATCACGAGTCGTATTGCCATCCTTAAAATTTTGTCACAAAAATAATAAACTGTTTTTAAAAAAACATGACAAATCGTCTGAAAAAACGGACACAACGGCATAAGCGCGCATATTGAGGAAAGTTTCACGGCAGCAAGGGCGTTTGGTATCGCTTTTGAT
>DEPW01000105.1:226-2027 GCA_002358965.1 Bacteroidales bacterium UBA3382 | reverse complement strand
TGATGATACATTTGCGGCCGCAGCAAAGAAGCGGCAGATGAACAAAAGTCAAACAATTTAAATTTTCACTACCATGATCAGCGAAAAATTACAGAAAGCAATCAACGACCAGATAACAGCGGAAATGTGGTCATCCAACCTCTATCTTTCAATGTCGTTCTTCCTTGCCAAAGAGGGCTATGACGGACTTGCCAAATGGATGAAGAAACAGTCACAGGAAGAGCTGGAACATGCATACGACATGGCCGGATATGTCATAAGGCGCGGCGGAGAGGCCAAAGTCAATATGATCGATGTCGTACCTCAGGGCTGGGGCAGCGTGCAGGATGTGTTCAAACATGTTTACGAGCATGAGTGCAATGTATCGGCGATGATCGACAAACTGGTGGACATCGCTTCCGAAGAGAAAGACAAGGCGACCCAGGACTTCCTTTGGGGCTTCGTGCGCGAACAGGTAGAGGAAGAAGCCACCGCACAGGACATCTACGAAAAGATGAAGAAAGCAGACAATGCTTCGCTCATCCTTCTCGATGAAAAGCTGGGAAGACGCGAATAAAGGATGATGCTCTCTGCCGGCATTTCCGGCAAATCAGGATTCCGGAGCGGATACCGGACGATACGGTGTCCGCTCCTTTGTTTTATTTGACACATTATATGGAAAGGAAGGAAATCACTTACGACACGGTACGCAAATCCGACGAGATACGCACCTACATCAAGCAGGCGGACGAGTCGCTGAAAGCGTTGGGATTCACCGAACACGCATTTGCCCACTGCACCAAATGCGCCATAAAGGCGGGAGAACTGCTTAAGGCTCTCGGATACGGCGACAGGGATGCGGAGCTGGCAATGATAGCAGGCTTCATGCACGACATAGGCAATGTAGTCAACAGATCAGACCATGCCCAGAGCGGAGCGATAATGGCTTTCAGGATTCTGGACAACATGGGAATGTCCCCTGTCGAAATAGCGAAAATCGTCACTGCCATCGGGAACCACGACGAATCTACCGCCTATCCCGTAAACGCCATCGCCGCCGCCCTCATCCTCGCGGACAAAAGCGATGTGCGCCGCTCAAGAGTGCGCAACGGCAGGAAAACAAGTTTCGACATCCACGACCGCGTCAATTTCGCCGCTGTCGAATCGGATCTCGAGCTTGACAAGGATGCAGGCAACATCACGCTGAAACTGAAGATCGACACACACATCAGCCCGGTCATCGATTATTTCGAAATCTTCATGAACCGCATGCTGCTGTGCAAGAAGGCCGCAGCGTTTTTCGACCTGCGGTTCAAACTTGTGATAAACGGTTCGGAACTCCTGTGATCGGCCTGCCGGTCAAATCGAAAGTATCCTTACGGCATTCAAATCGTCCCTGTCGAGCGTCGGGCGATGGTCTATGGCCCTGACGAAAGGCACCAGGACATATTCGCCCTTCTGCTTGCCCACCATCACATTCCTCTGCCCTTCCATAAGGGCGGTGATTGCGGTCATCCCCATCTTCGAGGCGAGTATCCTGTCCCTTGCGGTAGGCGAACCGCCCCTTTGGATATGGCCCAGAATCGTCACGCGCGCATCATATTGGGGGAATTCCTTTTTTACACGCTCGGCAAGGGCCATCGCCCCTCCGGTCTTCGGATTCTCGGCGACAATGACTATCGCCGAATTTTTGGTTTTCCTGAAACCGGTATTGATGAGTTCGGCAAGCTGGTCGATCTCCTCGTCTATTTCCGGAATCATGGCAGCCTCAGCGCCCGAAGCGATCGCTCCGTTCAGTGCGAGATAGCCAGCCGTATTGCCC
>DEPW01000105.1:0-180 GCA_002358965.1 Bacteroidales bacterium UBA3382 | reverse complement strand
CACCTCCACAAAGAAGAGCCTTTCATGGCTCGATGCCGTATCCCTTATCTTGTCGACACACTCTACGACCGTATTCAATGCCGTGTCATAGCCTATGGTCCAGTCCGTACCGCCGAGATCGTTGTCAATCGTTCCCGGCAGACCGACGATAGGTATATCGTATTCGTCCGCGAAGACTGT
>DEPW01000108.1 GCA_002358965.1 Bacteroidales bacterium UBA3382 | reverse complement strand
GAGAACGGGATGGTCTTCGTCCAGAAGGACAGAAGGGCGGCAGAGGTCCCGGTGGAGAACATCTTCGATATCAGGCACGCGGAGGCCTATGTAAGGTCCCAGCTTGCCTCGGCAGGCGGAGAGGCTTATGCGGATTCGCTCTACGACGCCATGTCCCTGTCGGATTATCTGGTGCCTAACCTCATATTCGACCAGTCGACTACCGACATGATACACAAGGAGGCTGCAAGCTACATATCCCCGACGAAGGGCATCATATATACCGGGCAGCTTATCGTCTCCGAGGGCGAGATCGTGACGGCGGAAATAGCGCAATTGCTCGATTCGTACAAGGCGGAGTATCTCACGGACATGGGGATCACCGGCAATTCGGCCCTGATAGCCGTAGGTAACGCTCTGCTGCTGCTTTTTGCGCTTCTGGCCTTCTTTTCGGTCATACTGTTTGTCGACAAGCGCATTTTCTCGGATTCGAAACAATATCTTTTCCTGCTGACGCTTTATGCGATGAGCACGCTCATTGTCGAGCTGCTGGCAGGCAGCGGAAACGGTTCCTATATGGTGCTCGTGCCGTTCCCTCTTTTCGCACTGTATATGCTGGCGTTCTTCAGGCGGAATTATGTTTTCCCGTTCTATGTAGTCATGCTTCTGCCGCTGCTCGTCATCGCGACCGAAGGTACGGAGCTGTTTTTCATGAACATGCTCGCGGGGATAGTCGCGATAGTCTCGTATTCGCGTTTCAACCGTGGCTGGCTGCAATTCGTGAACGCGTTTTTCATTTTCATTACGCTGGCGCTTTCGTATACGGCTTTCCTTTTCCTTCAGAACGAGGACCTGATGCAGTACCGCGATTACAGGGACATATTCTACCTGGGGCTGGCAAGCCTTTTCTGCGTTGCAGGTTACCCTCTCGTTTTCCTGTTCGAGAGGATATTCATGCTCGTGTCCAATTCGAGGCTTGTGGAGCTTGCCGATACCAATAACAAACTGCTCAGGCAGATGGCCGAGAAGGCTCCCGGGACTTTCCAGCATGCCTTGCAGGTAATGAACATATCCGATGCCTGCGCAAGGGCGATCGGCGCGAACGTGCAGCTTGTCAGGACCGGGGCGCTGTACCACGATATAGGAAAGACGGTGAATCCCCAGTGTTTCGTGGAGAACGCCGCTCCCGGTGTGAACTATCACGACGGTCTTACTCCTGAAGAAAGCGCGAGGGACATTATCAAGCATGTCGACGACGG
Source organism: Bacteroidales bacterium UBA3382 (assembly GCA_002358965.1). Lineage (GTDB taxonomy): Bacteria > Bacteroidota > Bacteroidia > Bacteroidales > UBA932 > Merdivivens. The sequence continues at coordinate 10,181 of DEPW01000108.1, read as the reverse complement.
CGTGGCCTTGGCGAAAAAATACAAGATTCCGCAGGTCGTCATCGATTTCATCTTGTCGCACCACGGTACGACGAGGACGGAATATTTTTACAATGTATTCATCAACAACGGAGGGGACCCTTCGGAAGCTCCGGCTTTCCAGTACCACGGGTTCAGGCCGAAGACCAAGGAGCAGGTGATACTGATGTTCGCGGATACGGTCGAGGCGGCGTCGAGGTCTATGAAAGACTATTCGGAACAGAGCGTAAAGGACCTTGTAGACCGTGTGATCGACATGAAAGTAGACGACGGGCAGCTTTTCGACGCAGAGATTTCCCTGAAAGAGGTCACTGTTTTGAAGTCGGTGTTGGTCGAATATCTCATGCAGATCAACCATGCGCGGATAGCTTATCCGAAAAGGCAGCAAAAATAGATTGTTATTTGACGCATTTTTAGTATCTTTGCCACTTATTTGCCGAAAATTGAAAAAAGTAATTAGGTTATGGAAATAAAAAGCAACAAAATCGACGAACTCAACATAGCATTGAGTGTAGAAATGAAAGAAGCCGACTATGCGGCCGACATGAAGAAGAAACTTTCCGCGTACAGGCGCAATGCAGATATCAAAGGGTTCAGAAAGGGTATGGCCCCTGTTTCGCTCATAAGCAGGCTTTACGGGACGCAGGCACGCAGCGAGGCGGTCAACGATCTGCTCTCCAAGACATTGCAGGATTACATAAGGGACAATTCACTCGATATCATAGGTGAGCCTCTCCCGTCGGAGAACCGTAAGGAGATCAATTGGGATGCCGACAAGGATTTCGAATTCGATTTCGATATCGCCCTGACTCCAAAGATCGATCTTGAGGTCTCCAAGGAAGACAGCGTGACATATTACAATGTGACCGTCGACGACAATGCGAAAGAGGCCATGCGCAACGGACTCCTCAGCCAGTACGGTACTTTGGAGAATGCCGGGACGGTTTCGGCCGATGACTTCTTCACTGCCGATTTCGAGCAGGGAGAGACCAAAGTGGAGAACACTTATGTCGCAGTAAGGAACATTTCCGAAGCGGGCAAGAAGGAAATCGCAGGAAAGAAAGCGGGCGAGACTCTGGAAGTGGATGTCAATGCATGGTTCGAAAACGAGACCGACCGCGCTTCCATGCTCAAGCTTTCCAAAGAAGAGCTCGCAAAGATGGATCCGGTATTCAAGATGACCGTCAAGGAAATCAAGCATTTCGTCCCTGCAAAGGCCGATCAGGAAACATTCGACAGGATTTTCGGCAAGGATGCAGTCAAGAGCGAGGCGGATTTCGATGCCAGGATAGAGCAGAGGCTTCGTGACGAATACGACCGTGAACGCGATTTCAGGTTCATGCTCGATTTGAAGGAATATCTGCTTGCAAAGGCGGCGATCAGCCTTCCTGAAAACTTCATGAAGAGGTGGATATATTATGCGAATGACGGCAAATTCACCATGGAAGACATAGAGAAGGAATTCGATCTCTTCCTCAAGGATTACCGCTGGCAATTGCTCCGCGGCCATTTCATGAAGAAATACGACATCAAGGTGAACAGGGAAGACCTTCTGGCTACCGCCAAGGAATTCGCGGCGTACCAGTTCTCCCTTTACGGCATCAACTATGCTCCGGACGAGCAGTTGGGAAAATTCGCAGAGCAGATGCTTGCCCAGGAAAAAGAGGCTCCGCGCATCTACGAGAAGACCGAAGACGACAAATGCATCGCGGCTCTCAAAGAGCGCATCACCCTTAAAAACGAGGATATTACCATAGAAAAACTGCGTGAACTCAACGGCTGATCATGAAAAACGAATTTGAGAAATACGCCAGGGCCCGCCTTGGTATCAGTTCGCTTACATTGGACAGCTACCGTTCCCATGTGGACGATTACATCAATCCGACAATCATAGAGGAACGCAAGCTGAATGTCGCACAGATGGATGTGTTCAGCCGCCTGATGATGGACAGGATCATATTTCTGGGCGTGCCGATATACGACGATGTCGCCAATATCATACAGGCGCAGCTGCTCTTTCTGGATTCGAACGACTCCTCCGACATACAGTTGTATATCAACTCTCCCGGAGGGGCGGTCAGCAGCGGTCTCGGAATATACGATACCATGCAGCTGATCCGTTCGGATGTGGCAACCATCAATACGGCGATGTGCGCGAGCATGGCTTCCGTGCTGCTGTGCGCCGGAGCGAAAGGGAAGAGGTATGCGCTGCCTCATTCGCGTACCATGATACACCAGCCTTTGGGAGGAGCCCGGGGCCAGGCTTCGGACATCGAGATCGCGGCACGCGAAATGGCCAAGACAAAGCATGAGCTTTACAAGATATTGTCCGAACACACCGGGCAGACGATCAAGAAGATTACGGCCGATGGCGACCGCGACTTCTGGATGACCTCGCAGGAAGCTCTCGATTACGGAATGATTGACGAAATATTGATTAAGAAGAAATAATTTTAATACCGGAGGCTTCCGAATCTTTGGATTGCCTCCTTTTTTTACTGAAATGGCGAAAACTACTGAACCGCGTTGTTTCTTTTGCGGCAGAGGCGAGAAGGACGGAGCCATGTTGCTTCAAGGGGACAACGGATATATTTGTACAGACTGCATATATACGGCAGCGGACTATCTGAAGAAAATGGGCGTTCCCAATCCAGGAGTCCCGGATGAAGAAGATGCAGGACCAGGAATCGACAAGTCCAAAGGAGTGCAGCTGCTCCGTCCCAAAGAGATAAACGATTTCCTCGACCAGTATGTCATAGGCCAGGAACGGGCGAAAAGACTGCTTTCGGTGGCTGTCTACAATCATTACAAACGCATCAGGTACAATGAGGAGCATCATGGACATGAAGGCCGCCGTCAGAAGAAAAATCTCAGGGAAGTCTCCGGCGTCGATGGTGTCGAGATAGAAAAATCCAATATCCTCCTCGTAGGTCCCACCGGTACGGGCAAGACATTGCTTGCACGGACGATAGCCCGCCTGCTCAATGTCCCGTTCGCAATAGTAGACGCTACGGTTCTCACCGAGGCGGGATATGTGGGGGAGGATGTGGAAAATATCCTGACAAGGCTGCTCCAGGATGCGGATTACGATGTGTCCATGGCCGAGAAAGGCATCGTGTTCATTGACGAGATAGACAAGATAGCGCGCAAAGGCGACAATCCTTCCATAACCAGGGATGTTTCGGGCGAAGGAGTGCAGCAGGCAATGCTGAAACTCCTCGAAGGTACGGTGGTGAATGTCCCTCCGAAGGGCGGCCGCAAGCATCCCGAACAGGCAATGGTCCCGGTAGATACGAAGAACATCCTGTTCATATGCGGCGGCGCTTTCGAAGGAATCGAGAAGATCATAGGTCAGAGACTGAACACTCAGGTGATAGGTTTCGGAGCACAGAAGATAAGGGACAATATCGATACGGACAATCTGCTGAAATACATCGCCCCTCAGGATCTGCGCACATACGGGCTCATCCCCGAGATAATAGGGCGTCTGCCGATAATCGCTACGCTCGTGTCGTTGGACCGCCAGGCCATGCTCGACATACTTACCAAGCCTAAGAACGCCCTGGTCAGACAGTTCGAAAAGATATTCGAACTCGACGGGATCAAACTCGTCATCGATGACAAGGTCCTTGACCTGATAGTCGATACGGCCATCAGGAACAAGCTCGGGGCGCGCGGCCTCAGGTCGATCTGCGAGGCGATCATGACCGATGCCATGTACGAGGCCCCGACATCGGCCAAGAAAGAGTTCCGGGTGACCCTCGATTATGCCAAAAGGCATCTGTCCACGATTACCGGCGAAATCCTTTCCTGAACAGATTACAGAAAACGAATCATACACATACGAGATCATGAAACAGTACATTGAAAAGAACAGAGAGCGTTTTTACGAGGAATTGTTCTCTTTGTTGCGCATACCTTCGGTCAGCTCCCTTCCGGAGCATGCGGGCGACATGCGCAGATGTGCCGACCGTTTAGTCGAATTGCTTCTTGCCGCCGGCGCCGACAAGGCGGCGGTATACCCTACATCCGGACATCCTGTGGTCTTCGCGGAGAAAACAGTCGACCCGTCGGCCAAGACGGTCCTTGTCTACGGCCACTACGATGTGCAGCCGGTAGACCCTGTCGAATTGTGGCATTCGGAGCCTTTCGAACCTGTAATCAGGGACGGTGCGATATATGCCAGAGGTGCAAATGACGACAAAGGGCAGTCTTTCATGCATATAAAGGCTTTCGAATATCTTGTGGCGACAGGCAGGCTCAGGCACAATGTCAAGTTCATCCTCGAGGGCGAAGAGGAGATAGGTTCTCCGTCTCTCGCCGCATGGGCGAAGGAACATAAAGATATGCTAAAGGCGGATATCATCCTGGTTTCGGATACTACGATGATTTCCGAGAAAGTGCCGTCGATCAATTGCGGAATGCGCGGTCTTGCCTATCTTGAGATAGAAGTCACCGGCCCCGACAAAGACTTGCATTCAGGCCATTACGGAGGTGCTGTCTATAATCCGATAAACGCCCTTTGCGACATGCTGTCCAGTCTGATAGACAAAGACGGACGCATAACGGTTAAAGGCTTCTATGATGATGTGGTGGAACTCTCGGACGAAGACAGGGCGGAGCTTGCGCGCGCCCCGTTTGACGAGCGGGAATACAAGGATTTTCTGAAAATCGACGCTGTCAAAGGCGAAAAGGGCTATACTACTCTGGAGCGCACCGGCATCCGTCCGTCGCTCGATATCAACGGCATCTGGGGCGGTTATACCGGAGAGGGCGCAAAGACTGTCATTCCTTCGAAAGCGCATGCAAAGGTGTCCATGCGGCTCGTCCCTAATCAGGATTGCGAAAAAATCGCCGCCCTTTTCATGAAACACATCGAATCCATAGCTCCTGCAGGAGTAAAGGTCAGGGTGTTCCCGCATCATGGCGGAAACGGATTCCTGATACCGATTTCTTCGGCGGCATACAAAGCGGCTTCAAAGGCAATGGAAGATGTATACGGCATACAGCCCGTCCCTTCGCGCGGCGGGGGAAGCATACCTGTCCTTGCGGATTTGCAGCAGATACTGGGCATAGACCCTCTCCTGATGGGCTTCGGACTTGAAAGGGATACCATCCATTCTCCTAACGAGAGCTATCTGATTTCGCAGCTCGATGCCGGTATGGAGGCGATAACGCTCTTTTATAAATATTTTTAATTTCAACCCTCTATGGACAGGACAGGACTACACAGGCAGATAATGCTTAAGAGGAGCATGTTGTGTGTCGGACTGGATACGGACATGAAGAAGATACCGGCCGGCATTACCATGTACGACTTCAACAGGGCGGTCATCGACGCTACTGCCCAGTATGCGGTCGCTTACAAGCCGAACCTTGCGTTTTACGAGGCGGAAGGGGCTGAAGGCTGGAAGGCCCTTGAGAGGACGGTGGAATATTTAAGGTTGAATTATCCCGACATTTTCATCATAGCGGATGCGAAGCGGGGCGACATAGGGAATACTGCCAAGATGTACGCCAAAGCGCTTTTCGGCAATCTGGATTTCGACGCGGTCACCCTTGCTCCCTATATGGGGACGGACAGTGTCAGGCCTTTCCTCGAATACAAGGGAAAATGGGCGATCGTCCTGGCTGTCACTTCCAATGCCTCGGCTGCCGAGTTCCAGTATCAGGATTGCGGTGGCGAGCCTTTGTACCACAAGGTAGTAAAGGAGATGCTCGGGATTTCCGGTCCGGACAATATGATGTTTGTGACCGGGGCGACCCACGCGGCCGAACTGGCCGAAGTCCGAAAGCTTGCTCCGGAAAATTTCCTTCTGGTCCCTGGGGTAGGGGCCCAGGGAGGCTCCGTAGAGGAAGTGATACGCTGCGGTTCCAACAGCAAAGGCGGCCTGTTGATCAATGCTTCGCGTTCCGTGCTCTATGCAGGGAGCAAGATCAACGATTTCGAGTATGCTGCAGCCGATGCCGCAAGATCCCTTGTGCGGCAGATGGACATATAGGTCCGCCTGGGACACATCACTCATGTTTACGAACAATAGAAGGAGGGCGGCCGGTCAGGGCCACCCTCTCTCTTTTTGCAGTCACAGCCGTCTTGTCGGCCTAAAACAGCTCGGTGTTCAGGGAATTGAGGAACTCTTCGTTCGTCCTCATTGATTCCATGTACCTTGTGAGATTCTCAATCGCCTCTACCGATGTCATGTCCGCAAGGTGGTTGCGCAGTATCCACAATTTCCTGAGAGTGTCGCTGTCGTAAAGCAGATCGTCCCTCCTTGTACTGCTGAGTGTGACATCCACGGCCGGGAACAGCCTCTTGTTCGCGATCTTCCTGTCGAGTTGCAGTTCCATGTTGCCTGTTCCCTTGAATTCCTCGTAAATCACATCGTCCATCTTCGAGCCGGTGTCGGTCAAGGCAGTGGCGATGATTGTCAGCGAGCCTCCGTTTTCGATATTGCGGGCCGCTCCGAAAAATCTTTTCGGCTTGTGGAGCGCGTTTGCATCCACGCCGCCTGAAAGGACTTTCCCCGATGCAGGCTGTACGGTATTGAATGCGCGTGCGAGCCTTGTTATGGAGTCGAGGAAGATCACGACATCGTGTTTGCATTCGACGAGGCGTTTCGCTTTTTCCAAAACCATGTTTGCCACCTTGACATGTTTTTCGGCAGGTTCGTCGAATGTCGATGCGATCACTTCGGCTTTTACGCTTCTTTCCATGTCGGTGACTTCCTCCGGCCGTTCGTCTATGAGCAATACGATCATGTACACTTCCGGATGGTTGTCGGCTATTGCGTTGGCTATCGCCTTCAACAGCATGGTCTTACCGGTCTTTGGCTGCGCTACTATCAGGCCGCGCTGCCCTTTGCCTATAGGGGTGAACAGGTCGACGATCCTGCATGACATGTTGTTGTGTCCGTTCTTGATGATTTCGAATTTCTCGTCAGGGAAAAGCGGGGTCAGGAAGTCGAATGGCACTCTGTCGCGTATGTATTCCGGAGTACAGCCGTTAATCGAGATGATGCGTACCAAAGGGAAGTACTTGTCCCCTTCTTTGGGCGGCCTGATTTCGCCTGTGACGGTATCTCCGGTCTTAAGGGCGTACGATTTGATTTGCGACTGGGAAACATATATGTCGTCAGGGGAGTTAAGGTAATTGTAGTCTGATGAACGCAGGAATCCGTATCCGTCAGGCATGATCTCGAGTACTCCGGTGGCTTCCACTATTCCGTCGTATTCGATGCTGCGTGCCTGCTGTGCGGCCTGTTGGTTCGCTTGCTGCCCTGTCTGCTGCTGAGCTGTCTGCTGGACGGATTGCTGTTGTGGGCCGCCGTGCGGCTGTTGCTGGCGTGCCGGATATGGCTGCCGTTGCTCGAATATGGCGGCATTGCGCGCCGCTGCCTGCTCGGCCTCCTTCGTTTCGGCGGTGTCGTTTTCCGATGCCTTTGGCTGGTAACGGTTGAGATTTACCGCTTCGTACATTATACCGTTGCTTTCCTGGGCTTTGACATTGATGATGCGCTGACGCTTCTTCCTCTGCTGTCCGTGATTCTGGACCGGGGTGTCGTGTTGTGCGTCGGCTGCGGCCTCTGTCTTGCTTTCCGCTGAAGGCAAGGCGGCTTCGGGTGTCTCCGCTTTCACAGCGGGAACTGTTTCAGCGGCCTCGGTTCCGGTGGCCGGCTCCTGTACCTCATCGGACCGGAGCTCCTTCCCGTTTTCGTCCCCGGCTTTCTTTGGCGGCCTTCCGCGCCTTTTCTTATTTTGTTGCTTTTGTTCGGGTGCTTGTCCTTTAGGCTCCGGAGTATTGTCGGAATCGGACTCTTGTCTGCTCTTGCCGCCTGGTTTCCTTCCTCTCTTTTTCTTTGCGTCGGCATTGCCGTTTGCAGCGCTTTCAGTCCTGTCCGCGCCATTGTCGGCTACGGTGTCTTCGGCTGGAGGGGTTTCCTCGCTTTTCGCCTTCTTGGCCGGTCTTCCCCTCTTGGGCGCGGAAGCGGGTCTTGCGGCATTGTTTATGGCCATCTGATCCACAATCGCATACGCAAGGGCTTCCTTGTCCATCTTTCTCGCTTTAGGAATGTTAAGTCCTTCGGCGATTTCGACCAACTCTTCCAGAGGCTTTTCTCGTAAATCGTAAATCTTATACATTGATAAGTCGTAATGTTAAAATAAGTAATAAAAATGGTATTGGGGCAATAAACACATTTAGAAAAATGATGAACCCCCTCTTCAGTAACTGTCGTTTGTCTTAAACAGTGTGCAAATGTAACAATTCGAGACAAATTAACAAAGAAAATCATGAAAATTCCTCTCGAAAATCTGCCTCAAACACGCTTCAGGGCGATATTTAAATGCATTTCCGGCGCGAAATCAGTTGTCCCAGTAACTTGTACTCTTCTTGAATCTCAGCAAATCGGCAAGTGTGGCGGCATTGGCGGCGATCTTGAAACTCCACTGTTCCCACTGTCCCGAAGGAATCCATGTCACCTGTATGTTGAAACAGTGCATGTCGTATGTCGCAGTGAGCTGTGTAGTTGTCATCTTCATCGCCATCAGGTCGAAGCCGGTCGAAATCTGCAATGACAGCGCAGGGGTGATCCTCACCTGCGCATCGATGCTCAATGCCTGCGTATGCTTGTTGTCGGCCAAAAGCTGTTCGTTGACATAGCGGTATCCTCTTGTGAAGACATAAGAGTATCTGAAAGATACATTCCATGGCGCATTGGGGTTGACATAATACAGCCATCCTCCAGGGATATATTCCCCTGTTACCGGATGCCTGTAAGTCCTCTGGTATGTCGTCATCGACGAAGCTCCCGAGCCGCCCCTTCCGCCGACTCCGCTGCTCTTCTGTCCGTCCATCCCGTTGATCTTTCCTTCACCGGAGAGGGTATACGAGAGCGAGACGCTCGCATTGGTCATCCTTACCGGCTTGGTCCAGCCTTCCTTCCGGGCATTGAATACGCCTATCCTCTGTCCTCTCTCGTTCACGGCATACGGGTCAAGTGTCATGTTGGCGTTGATGCCGAGTTTGCCGAATACGTTCGTGGACATCGTCACCCTGAAGTTCTGTAACTTCATGGAATCGGCCAGGAAGTTGTATCCTCCCGAAATGTTGAGCTGGTCGATGAGCTTTATCTTCTTCGTCCCGGTGCCGGTCGTGTCGGTAAGGTCGCGCACTTTCGCTTCGAAATTGTTGTTGATATTGAAAGTGAGGGACGCTGTCTTTCCCTTCGAAGGGGGAGCGTTCATCTGTCCGCTGTAGATGTTGTAGTCCAGTACCTGTTCTTCGCCGTTGGCGTCTATGTATTTGTAAGTCCTCCATCCGTTAAAACGGGTTCCGAGTTCCGGTTGGAAATTGAGCGAGAGGCTCGGGGATATCATATGCCTTATGGCTTGCAGCTTATGCTGCGTCCCGAAGTTGAACAGACCGTATATCCTGGTGTCCATGCTGATGCTTCCGCTGTACCGGTGAGTGGCGCCGAACGAACTGAACACATCCCCTTTGACTTCTTCGACACGGCCCGTCTCGGGATTGTACTCCCTTGTGGTCTTGCGGAAATACCAGTTCATGCCGTATGTTATGGACGGGTTGATGTTCAGGTACTTGAACAGGGTGAAGGAAGGGAGCCCTATTGAAAAATTGTGGGTCATGCCGTTGTCCAGATTGTTCCAGAATCCCGGCTTTCCGAAGTCGCTCGACTTGAAATTGATCCTGTTCTGGAAAGATGTGTTGTAGCTGAACGAAATCTGCTCGTACAGCTTTTCCTTTCCTATCCTTACCTTTCTCTTGAAGGGATAGAATGTGCTGACCGACAACGAAAGGTTGGGAAGCGTCACCGAGTACGAACTGTCCCTCGAGTTCTGGTTGTGAAGGGCGCTGAGCGAGAGTGTCACCTTGTTCCAGCGGCGGCTCCACGAAATCGAGGACGAGGTCTGGGTCGTAAGGGCCTCGTTGATGTTGTTGGAGTTGTATTTGTTGTTGGACGGGCTGGAAAAATTGACCGATGCGCTGAACGTGGTTCCCGGCCTGGCCTTGGGGTCTTGCGTGTGGGACCATTTTACGGAGAAGTTCTTCGTCTGGAAGAAGTCCGTACTTCCCTTTTCGCCCGTCTGGTCGTTGGAATATGTCAGCCCGAAGTTTCCGTTGAACTTGTAATTGACCTTGTATC
>DEPW01000145.1:6009-8705 GCA_002358965.1 Bacteroidales bacterium UBA3382 | reverse complement strand
CGGCCGTATAGTGGCTGCGGGTACGCCGGAGCAGGTCGCCGGGGCTTCCGGCAGTGTTACGGGAAGATTCATGGCCTCGGTAGGCCAGTGCCGTCTCCGGAGTGGCGGACGATGAATTCTTTACGGAATCTTGCGAATGTGTCCCTCGAGACTCCGTACAGTTCGCATATTCTCCTGACAGGCATGCGGCTTTCGATCAATCCGATGATTTCATTCTTTTGATTGGCAGGGTGCTGTTTCCCTGTGCTTACTCTTAAATAACCGATTACCATAGATAGAATATAGTGCTTAAATTCGTTGAAATCCGCATGAAAAAACCGTGGATACAGGCTTTCCGACGCCTGCGTCCACGGTCTTCTATCCTATCCGAATCGGCTTTACTCCGCTGAACCGGCTATATTGCTGAGTCTTTCGGACAATGAATCTACGCCTTCGTAAAGTTCCTTGCGGATATTCCTGTAATGTTCCCTGGTCTTCGCAGGACTACTCTTGTCAGGGTTGTTTACCTTGTCTATCAGTTCGTTGTAAAGTTCAACCGCGTCGTTGGCGATTTCGCCTGCCCTGTTTGCGCTTTCCTTTCCGTCAAAGAGCGATATGTAAAGGTCGCAATCGTCTATGACGCTTCCTACAAGGTATTCGATTTCTTTCTTAACAGTTCTTAAATTCATGATCGTTATAATTATAAAATGTCAATATTCCCAATAACCGCGCAAAGATACCAACAGTTTGCGATATTTCAAAATCGCGCTTGTTCGGAAAAATTTCGGGAAAATTGTGCTTTTACTGAAAAATACTTACCTTGTAGCGTTTTTGGATCTTAACCTCCTTTAAATAATTGGGAACAGATATGAAAAGAATGATTTTGCTTCTTGCAATGGCGGCGTTCGTTTGGTCTTGCGAAAAGCCGGTCGTGCCTGATGACCCGAAAGATGATGACACAACCGATGAATCGGAGCTTCCCGAGGAACTCGCTCTTTCTTTTTCTTTCAAGGCGGATTCGGTCGCACTTGCGTGTTTTGCCGGAAAGGAAGTGGCGCGGATCGAACGCGATTGCGATTGGGTCGAGGCGTGGTCGCAGGCCGAGGAAGGGCTTTGCGTATCCGTGACCGAGAATCCCAAATATGAATCGGACGACAGGGATGAAGAGCGTCCCGCAAATCTGATCTATGGGCATGAGTCGTTTTCCAGAGACGCGGTTTTGTCCGTCACTTTAAGCGATGGGCGGACATGCAGCGTGAAGGTTCATCAGAAGGCCCATCCGACGGTTAAGATATCGTACAATATTGTCCCCGTGAATGAAGACATGCAGCCGGTCGGCGGCATCAGCGGAAGCATCTGGAGTCTTTGTCTGGATGAGATAGAGCTGGGGGAAAACACCGAAGATGTGAACTTTTTCATAATGCCGGACAAATATCGTTATCTTTACGGATGCGGATTTGATTTTGATTGGGAAAGGATCAACGAAATCTTCAAGGATATCATCCGCTCCGGTGGGGACGAGCATGTGTGCGTTTTCAATTTTGACGAGTATGCCGGAATCATGGAGAGCCATGGCGGCTTCTTTTTCTTCATAGATTCGCGGGTTTATCTGGTGTGTGCCGCAGTCGATGACGAAGGGAACAGTGATACCGCGATTGATGTATTGACAATGGACACTCCGATCTGATCTTAAAGTAGGCAATATGTCACAAATGGCGCGGTTTCAGTTTCCTGAAGGGAAGAGATACAATTCGTCTGCCGGTTATTTCCGCAAGAGGTACGGCGAGCGTTTGCAGAAGATAGTGGTCGATGCCGGTTTTACCTGTCCCAACAGGGACGGGCGGCTTTCGCGCGGTGGCTGCACCTATTGCGACAACCGTGCCTTCCATCCTTCATACAGCACTCCGGACAAGAGCATAGCCGCGCAGATAGACGAAGGCATCGAATTCCATAAGGTCAGATACAGGAATGCAAGGCATTATCTGGCATATTTCCAGCCCTATTCCAATACTTACGCGCCTTTGGAGCGCCTCAAGGATGTGTATGGACAGGCTCTTTCCCATCCTTCCGTGCGAGGCATAGTCCTGGGTACGAGGCCTGATTGCGTAGACGAGGAAAAACTGGATTATCTCGCTTCCCTGAAACAAGGCCGGGAGGGATTTTGCGATGGCGAAGGCAATCCTCCTGTCGTGATTGTCGAGTATGGCATAGAGTCCTGTTACGACCGGACATTGAAGAGGATAAACCGTGGGCACGATTTCGAAACGGCGCGCAAGGCGGTGGAGATGACTTCCGAGAGGGGAATAGATTGCGGAGCGCACTTCATATTCGGGCTTCCGGGCGAAACCAGGGAGGATATGCTCGGCTATGCGCGCGAAATCAATTCGCTGCCGCTGCTTTCTGCCAAATTCCATCAGTTGCAGATAGTGAAAGGAACCGCGATGGAACGGGAATTTTCCGAAAAGCGCGGGGATTTCGTCACTTTCGGTCTCGGGGAATATGTCGATTTCTTCATCGATTTTCTCGAATTGCTCAGGCCCGGGATAGTGATTGAACGGTTTGCCGGAGAGGTTCCGCCCGTATATGTGACGGATACTCCGTGGGGGCTTGTGCGGAATGCCGATTTGCTTCACATGCTCGATGCGAGGCTCGAGGAAAGGGGAGTCTTCCAGGGATCTGCCCTGCAAAACGGCATTTAAGAAGCTGTTTAAAATTTT
>DEPW01000145.1:0-5904 GCA_002358965.1 Bacteroidales bacterium UBA3382 | reverse complement strand
AAATTTTAAACAGCTTCTAAATAGCGAAGGCGATTTTAACGGATAATCGTATTTTTTTTATTACCTTTGCACATTTAAACCATTTGCGTATGTATCTTAATAGAGAAATTCAAGAAGGTCTGACATTCGACGATGTACTTTTGATTCCTGCACGGTCCGAAGTGCTTCCGCGCGCAGTTGATGTTACAACGAAATTCACACGTGAAATATCCTTGTGTACCCCGATAGTTTCGGCGGCTATGGATACCGTGACCGAGTCTGCCGTGGCCATAGCCATGGCGCGTGAAGGAGGAATCGGAGTGATCCATAAAAATATGCCTATCGAGGAGCAGATACTCCAGATCAAGCGTGTCAAGAGAGCCGAAAACGGCATGATATACGATCCGGTCACCATTTCTCCCGACAAGACCGTCGGGGATGCTTTCGACATGATGTCGCAGCATCACATAGGCGGCATCCCGGTGGTGGACGACAGGGGGATGCTGATAGGAATCGTAACGAACAGGGATCTCCGTTTTCAGGACAACATGAGGCGCCCTATCAGCGAAATCATGACGAAAGACAATCTGATAACGGCTCATAAAGGGATTACGCTCACCGATGCCACCGAGATAATGAACCGTTACAAGATAGAGAAGCTTCCGGTGCTGGAAGAGGACGGCCGTCTTGCAGGACTCATCACATACAAGGATCTGATGAAGATCAAAGACAACCCTACGGCTTCCAAAGATTCCAAAGGCCGTCTGAGGGTTGCAGCCGCAGTGGGCGTAAAGGCGGATACCATCGAAAAGGTAGGCATGCTTACCGATGCCGGTGCCGATGCCGTAGTTGTGGATACGGCCCATGGCCATTCGGTGTATGTGCTGGAAATGATCAAGAAACTCCGTCAGGCCATGCCGGAAGTGCAGATAGTCGCAGGAAATGTGGCTACCGGTGCGGCGGCCAAGGCTCTTGCGGAAGCCGGTGTCGATGCTGTAAAGGTCGGCATAGGTCCGGGTTCGATATGCACGACAAGGGTGATCGCCGGAGTCGGAATGCCTCAGCTTTCGGCGGTGATGCTCGCAAGCAAGGCCCTTGAAGGAACGGGCATCCCTGTCATAGCCGATGGAGGAATCCGTTATTCGGGAGACATAGTGAAGGCTCTTGCGGCGGGTGCGAGCACCATCATGGCGGGTTCGCTGCTTGCAGGTGTAGAGGAAGCTCCGGGCGAAACCATCATATTGAATGGTCGTAAATTCAAGGCATACAGGGGAATGGGCTCCCTCGAAGCCATGCAGCACGGTTCAAAGGACAGGTATTTCCAGGACATGGAAGAAGATGTCAAGAAGCTTGTTCCAGAAGGCATAGTGGCGCAGGTTCCGTACAAAGGCACCCTTTCCGAAGTAGTTTACCAGCTTGTAGGCGGCCTGAAAGCCGGTATGGGATATTGCGGAGCAAGGAATATCGAAGAACTCCGTAAAGCCGAATTCGTAAGGATAACCTCCGCCGGTTTCATCGAAGGCCATCCTCACGATGTGACCATCACGCGCGAGTCCCCGAACTATTCAAGGAGATAGCGCTGCGATGCCGTCGAAGCTGTACATCCTGATCCTCTCTTGCATGCTCGTCTCTTGCGGGTTTGCAGAGAGGTTTTCGTTTTCAGGCTCCGACGCAGACTCCGTGGTAGGCCGTGTAGGCAAGTGCGTACTGTACCGCAGCGAATTGGAAAGACTCATGCCGCTTGGCGTTTGCCCGGAAGACAGCGCGGCGATAGCCGCACGCATCATTGAAAGGTGGAAGCTTGAGCAGCTTCTTGTAGCCAAGGCCGAAGCCGAACTGCCTCCGGACCAGTTGGATGTGTCGGACGAGATTGAAAGTTACCGCAGGTCGCTTCTGATCTATCGTTTCGAAAGCCTGTATGTGTCCGAAAGGCTCGATACGGTGGTTACGGACATTGAAATAGAGGATTACTACAGTGGTCACGAAGCCTTTTTCAGGACGCCCGCAATGCTCGTGCGGGGATATTTCGTGAAGATGGACGAACATTCCCCGAATCTGGCTGCCGTGCGTTACAACCTGCAGAACATCGGGGATGCGGATACCGAAGACATGGAAATGCTGTCGGCACGCGTGTCCTTCAGCTACCGTAATTTTTACGATTACTGGGTTTCGTTAGAGGAATTTGTCCCGGATTTCGGAATGGACCTGGAACAATTGACCCGTTTGGCCGCTTCGGAGTCTTTGGTCGAATCCTCTCATGACGGTACCGTCGCCTTGCTCAGGATATGGGAGAGGATTCCGGCCGGAGAAGTAGCCCCTTTGGACTATTGCCGGGAAACCGTCCGTGAAAGGATATTGAATTTAAGAAAAAAGGAACTTCTGAAAAATTTGGAACGAGACTTGCTTATCGAAGCGGTTTCAAGCAACTGACAGATTAAAGGCCAGAAATATATGAAAGGAAAGTTTTTCTTGTCGATTATGATATTGTTTGCCGCAATTGCATCCAACGCCGGCGCCCAGAAATATGACGGTGTGGTGGATAAGACCATAGCGGTGCTCGGAAACGAATCGATACTGATTTCGGATGTGGAAGTCGGTGTGATAGAGCGTATGATGAACGGAATCCCTGTCGACAAGAGCACAAGGTGCGATGTCCTGGAAGAAATCCTCAAGAACACGCTCTATCTCATGCAGGCCCGTGTGGATTCGCTGACATACAATGCGGATATGATCGAAACCGCGGTGAACCAGTATGCCTCCCAGATGCTTGCCAGATTCGGCAGCCAGGCTGATTTGGAGGCTTATTATCACCAGCCGCTTTACAAGCTGAAAGACGAATGGCGAGATTCGTATAGCGACATGGCGCTGATACAGCAGATGAAGTCCAATATCCAGAGCGGGATTGTAAAGCTTACCCCCCGTGATGTCGAGGCTTTTGTAGACACTACCTCGGAAGCGAGCCTGCCTGTGGTTCCCGAACAGTACAGGTTGAGCCAGATAGTATTGTATCCGGACAAAGAAGACGCCGTCCTGGTTACCAAGGAAAGGCTGCTCGAATTGCGCGAAAGGATCATGGCCGGCGAGAGTTTTTCGACATTGGCGAGGCTTTATTCCCAGGATGGTTCGTCCCGCAGGGGCGGTGAGCTCGGAATGGCTCCCAAATCCGAGTACTGGCCTGTGTTCTCGGACGCGGCGATGTCTCTGAAGGAGGGTCAGGTATCCCAGATAGTCGAAAGTCCGGACGGTTTCCATCTTATCCAGATGATTGAAAAGGAAGGCGACATGTTCAACGCCAGGCATATTTTGCTAAGACCCGAATTTACTTCTGAAGACCGCGATTTCGCATTTGCACGGCTTGACAGTATCAAAAACGAGATCCTTTCCGGCAGCGTCACTTTCGATATGGCTGCCAGGGCCAATTCGGAAGATCTCAAGAGCCGTACCAACGGTGGACAGATGGCCGATGAGTATTCAGGTTCGGCATATTTCGACAAAGACCGTCTCAAGCCGGCCGATTACAATGCTATCAAGGATCTCAATCCCGGAGAGATTTCCGAACCGTTCCAGTCCCTTGACAATGAAGGCCACGGCAATATTGTCTATAAAATCGTCATGGTCGATGAAATCATTCCTGCCCATGTGGCCAATCTCAGCAAAGACTATGACCTGCTCCTGAATGTCGCGACAGAGCAGGTGGCCAATAAGGCGGTAGAGGATTTCATCAAGAAGAAAATGGATGTGACATACATCGTCGTGGATCCGTCGTACAAGGATTGCGACTTCGAGTATGATTGGTTTAAGCAAAATATCAACCGGTAATCTATGCGCATGGCAGTCAGGACAATCATAATGCTGTTGCCGGCCGTGCTGTTTTGCGCCGGGACGGCATCTGCACAGGGCAGCGGCGGGAAGGCGGATAACGACAGTCTTGTGCGTCTGTTGAGCGCATATTCGGCCGAAACGATAGAGAAAGGTACCGAGATCAGAAAGGTCATAGGGCCGGCTGTCTTCCTTCACAACAATACTTATCTCAATTGCGATACTGCTTTTTGGTATGTCGATCGCGAATACATAGACGCCATAGGCCGTGTCAGCATCGTTCAGGACAATACCATACTGACGAGCGACAGGATGCACTACATCATAAAGAGAGACCTTGCCCAGTTTCGGGGCGATACTGTCGAGCTGAAGGACAAGGAGGGCAATCTCCTCAGGACCACATATCTGGATTACAATACCAAGGACAGTGTCGGCGTATTCCGGACAGGAGGTGCGATGAGGGACAAAGACGGTAATGTCATCGAGAGCACGAGCGGCGATTACGATGCCAAGGCAAAGCTTTTCAAGTTCCGCGGCAATGTAAACATGTTCACCGATTCGGTCTTCATTAAGACAAACTGGCTGAATTATTATTCCGACATGGACAAAGCCGAATTCGGAGGGATCGTCTATGCATGGAAAGATGAAAATATGCTGACTTCGCGCGAAGGCTGGTATGACAGGCCGATAGACCTGTTCTTCTTCACCAAGAATGTACATCTGTTGACCGAAAATCAGGAGGGATGGTGCGATTCGTTGTATTTCAACAGATTGCAATCTTCCGGCGAAATGTATGGAAATGTCCAGATAACGGACGAAGAGAATTCGGTTTCCGCCGTATCCGGCAAGCTCGAGTTTACCAATTCTCCGCGAACTGTCACTCTGACCCGGCAGCCGGCGGTCATAATGGAGGTCGAAGAGGAGGGCCGGCCCGATACATTGTATTTCGGAGCGGATACGCTGATATATTATTCATTGAGAAGGTGCGATGTGGATTCGCTGACTCTTGTACTGGCCGAGAAACGCAAAGAGTATATGGCGGTAGATGCCATAAGCAATCTGCGGGCGAAAAACAAAAAGGAAGAGGCGGAAAGAAAAGCTGCCGAGGCGGCGCAACAGGGCGGGCGTGGAGGCAATACTCGCAACACTGCCGGTGGCGGAGCTTCCAGGCGTGGTGTCATGCCTCCGCCTCCGATGTATTTTGCCGACAGCACCCTTGCCGCCCCGGCTGACAGTACCCTTGCCGCCCCGGCCGACAGTACCCTTGCCGCCCCGGCAGACAGTACCCTTGCCGCTCCGGCCGACAGTACTGTGGCGGTTCCTCCCGATACGACCACCGTCACTTTCCTGAGAGCCTTGCGCAATGTCCGTGCATACAAGAGCGACCTGCAGGCGGTCTGCGATTCACTGGAATATACCGATTTGGATTCCCTTGTCAGGATGTTCATAAAGCCTATCATCTGGAACGAGATCAAGAACCAGTTTTCCTCGGACAGTATTTACATAATGGTGGCAGGAAACCGTCTTTCAAAGGTTTCGTTCCAATCGAATGCTTTCATACATACGCAGGAGGACACGGTTCATTACAACCAGATAAAGAGCCTCGAAATGATGGCGTTTTTCAATGACGACTATGAGCTATACCGTTTCGATGCCCTTGGCGGAGCTTCTGCCGTCTTCTATCTGAGGGAAGAAGAGGAGATATCATTGGTCAACCAGATCGAATCGAAGATGCTCTCGGCTTCTTTGGCTGACGGCAATGTCCAGAGGATACATTATTATGAAAATCCGAAAAACGATATTTATCCCATATCGCAGATAACGATAGAGCGCCAGCGGCTCAAAGGTTTTTCCTGGCAGGAGGAACGGCGGCCCGTAGACCGTTATGTCATTACGGACAGGGAGCTGAGGCCGTGCCAGAGGGCGGCGGACGAAAAAGTAAGGCAACCCGAATTCCGGTATACCGATGAATTTTTCCCTGGATATATCGATGGCATAAGAAGGGAGATTTTCGTGCGCGATTCATTGAAGGCCGTGGCGGAGGCCCGTCGCAAGGCTTTGGAGCAGATGAGGCTGGATTCACTGGAGAGAGTGCGCCTCGATTCC
>DEPW01000018.1 GCA_002358965.1 Bacteroidales bacterium UBA3382 | reverse complement strand
GTAGCTGCCGGTGCAGCTCCTTCGTTCTCCTGAGCTGCTGCGAACTGTGCAGACACGATCATAAGACCGCTAACTGCCAAAAACATGAAAAACTTTTTCATAACTGTTTTTGAATGTTTAAATGTTAAATTAATGTATTAAATAGTTATAGTAATTCAAAAATTCCGTGCAATATAGTAATTAATCTTGAGATGCAAGCAACTATTTTAAAATTTCTCCTCTCAGGTTTTTCTCAAATTTGCTCTTAACTATTTCATTGTCATCATATTGTCCCATTAAAAAAAATAATTTCGTTATGGCGCTTTCTGTCGTGCTGTCGTATCCGTTCACGACTCCGGCCCCCTTAAGTCCCATACCTGTGGCATATACTCCCATGTTCACGGAGCCGGTCATGCATTGGGTGACATTAGCCACTATCAGGCCTCTTTCGGCGGCTTCCCTGACGCATCTTATGAACCAATCGCCCGAAGGTGCGTTCCCCGATCCGAAAGTTTCAAGCACTACGGCGCGGAGTCCCGGCATGCATAGCGTGTTTTTGATGATGCCGGCGGTTATTCCCGGATATATTTTCAATATCGTGGCGCGCGGGTCGAGCTTTTTGTGGACTTTGAGCTTCTTTCCCCATTCTCCGGGACGGTTTATGATGGACCGGTGGTATTTGATGTTGATTCCGGCTTCGGCGAGGGTGGGGTAGTTCGGCGATATGAAGGCCTTGAATTCCTCCGCGCTGTATTTCGTGGTGCGGTTCCCTCTCATCAGCGATGAGTCGAAGAAGATGCAGACTTCCGGTACGGTCGCTCTGCCGTCCGTATCTTTGGCGCAGGCGATCTCTATGGCGGAAATCAGATTCTCCTTGCCGTCGGTCCTCGGAACGCCGATAGGGAGCTGGCTGCCGGTGAAGATTACGGGCTTTTCCAGATCTTCGAGCATGAAACTCAGGGCTGATGCCGAATAGGACATGGTGTCCGTCCCGTGAAGTATCACGAAGCCGTCGTATTCGTCGTATTTCTGCTCGATTATGCCTGCGAGCCTGCTCCAGAACCCGGCGTCGGCATCGGATGAATCGATGATAGGTTCGAAGGTAAGGCTGTCTATGCGGCAGCCGAATTTCTTCAATTCGGGTACTTCTTCGATGATCTGTTCGAAGTTGAAGGGCTTGAGCGCCAGGTCGGCGGGGTCCTGCTTCATTCCGATGGTGCCGCCTGTGTAGATGACGAGTATCGAAGTGTCTTTCATGATGCTGCTGCGGTTTTATGGATGCCGTCGAAGAAGAGGCTTTCGGCGTTGCATGTGGTCTGTGCCGCTATCATGTCTGTCGGCATGCCTTTGATTTCGGCAAGCCTGCCGGCGATGATAGGGATGTAGGAGCTTTCGTTCCGCTCTCCTCTGTGCGGCACGGGCGTGAGGTATGGGGAATCGGTTTCCAGGATGATCCGTGAGATGTCGATTCCGGCAAGCGTGTCGGGAAGTTTCGAATTCCTATAGGTGAGAGTGCCTCCGATGCCCACGAAGAAATCACCGTACCTGTCAAACCTTCTGAAGGTTTCGATGCTTCCCCCGAATGCATGGAATACGCCTCTGAGGCCTCTGCCTTTGTGGGTTTCGAGGATGTCGAAGATTTCGGCGGTCGCTTCACGGGAGTGAATGATTACCGGAAGTCCGTACTGTTCCGCCCATGAGAGCTGTGCATCGAAGGCTTCGCGCTGTCCGTCAATGAAATCTTTGCTCCAGTACAGATCCATGCCGATTTCGCCTACGGCCACCCATCCGCGCCTTTGGGCGAGAAGCCCGCCTACAAGGTCCAGCTCGTCTTTCCAGTCTTCTTTGACCGAAGTAGGATGAAGCCCGGTCCCGCAGAAAATGTTTTCGGGATACATCGAAGCACATGTCAGCATTGCTTCGCGCGAAGAGGAGTCTATGTCCGGGAAAACCATCTTCGTTACCCCGGATGCTATCGCCCTCCCGACGGTTTCCCTGAAATCTTCGGAGAACTCTTTTTCGTAGAGGTGCGTGTGCGTATCTATGAAATGAGGCATCCTATAAATAGATTGGCGCGCAAAAATAATCAATTTATTTTTATACTCCAATGAAAACCGTCCTCCATGTGGATTTTTCCTTCGATTTCGAGTTCGGCCAGCAAGGCCGCGAAACGCTTCATCGGCAGCCTTGTAGCGTCCTGAAGGGATTCGCTGTCCATGGGGCCTTTCGAGGACAGGGTGTGCAGTATCCCCCCTTTGTCGTCATCTCCGAATATGTCCGTCGGCGGCTTCAGCGGCGCGGAGCCGTCTTCCCGAAAATATCCGGCGAAAACCTCGGGGTCGCAGATGCAGCCTGCCATTTGCGACGATATCAGGTAGTTGCATCCGTCGTTAAGCCCGTCGCCTATCCTTCCCGGTACGGCATAAAGGTCTCTGCCGTATGAAAATGCCTGTGTGGCCGTGACCATGCTCCCTCCCTTTTTCGGGGACTGTACGACTACCGTACAGCCCGAGATTCCGGCGATGATGCGGTTGCGTCTGAGGAAATTGACAGCCAGAGGGGCTTGTCCGAGAGGAAAGTCGCTGACAAGGCAGCCTCCGTGCTCCGCTATCCTGTCGGCGAGCCATGCGTGCCTTCCCGGATATACTGAGTCGAGCCCGGTCCCCATGACTGCCACTGTGATGCCCTGCCTGAGCAGAGTGCGTTTGTGGGCCTGTGCGTCTATCCCGTAGGCGAGGCCGCTGACAATTGCCGGAGGCGAGCCTGTCCGGTGCAGGGCGTCCACTATCCTGTCGCACATCTCAAGCCCGTATCCGTCGGGTTTCCTTGTCCCGACTATCGACAGGGCATTGCGGTTTGAGGGCAATGTGCCTTTAATGTATAGTGCCAGCGGAGCGTCCGGGCATTCGGAAAGGAGCGGGGGATATTCCTTGTCTTTTGCGGTGACGATGGATATTCCTTTGCCGATGCAGTCTGAAATCTCGTCTTCCGCCCATCCTATTATCCCCTCGGACATGGCTTGCCCGGGAAGCAGGCTTTCCGGGGAAACCCCTTCTTCAAGCATGGCTTTCGCCTTTGCCGGCTTGTAGCCGAAGCATTTGTTAAGGGCGCAATATGTCGCAGTATCTCGTGTGTATTCGGGCATGGTTTGTTAATTGAGCCGGACGAATATACTCACAAACCTCTTTTGGACGGCACGAAAAATCCCCGTTTGTGGCGAACGGGGACCCGAAATATGTTTTTTTGAATGTTTTCGCTGTAAAATGTGGCGTGAGCCTCGGGAATGCGGCCTTTTCAGATAATCAGGATGGCGTCTCCGTAAGGTCCGAAACGGTAATCGCCCTCGGTGGCGAGCCTGTAGCACTTCATTACATTCTCAAAGCCTCCGAATGCGCACTCGGACATGAGCATCGTCGAACACGGAGTGTGGAAGTTGGTAATGAGGGCCGTCGGTATGGCTATCTGGTATGGAGGGAAGATGAACTTGT
>DEPW01000092.1:43063-43215 GCA_002358965.1 Bacteroidales bacterium UBA3382 | reverse complement strand
TAACTTAGAATTCACCCTCTTTTTTGTAATGAAAAAACGGCTATCAATACAAAAAACCCTGCAATCCTCATTGAGACCGCAGGGAAAAATTTCATATTATGAAAAAAAACTAAACGACAAAAACTATCGCTTTGAGCGGAAAACGAGACTCG
>DEPW01000092.1:39949-43013 GCA_002358965.1 Bacteroidales bacterium UBA3382 | reverse complement strand
ACCAACTGAGCTATTTCCGCGTACATCCGATACCTTCAGAGGAGACCCTCTTTCAGTTCGGGATTGCAAAGGTACGAATAATTTTTAAAACTCCAAATGTTACGACGAAAAACTGCAAAATATTTGGATTTTTCCAGTCAGTCCTTCCTCAAATCGCCGTTTCGAACTCGGAAAGGAATCTCAAATCGTTCTCGAAATACTCACGAAGGTCCTTCACCTGCCATTTCAGCATGGCGATGCGCTCCACTCCCATGCCGAAGGCGAAACCCGAATATCTCCTGCTGTCTATGCCCGAAGCTTCCAGCACATTCGGATCGACCATGCCGCAACCCATGATTTCGAGCCAACCGGTGCCCTTGCAGATGTTGCAGCCTTTTCCTTTGCATATGTTACAACTTACATCGACTTCGGCGCTCGGTTCAGTAAACGGGAAATACGACGGGCGCATCCTTATTTTTGCATCATTACCGAACATCTCGCGGGCGAAAAGCAATATCGCCTGCTTCATGTCCGCAAAAGACACGCCTTCGTCGATATACAGGCCCTCGATCTGATGGAAGATACAGTGCGCCCTCGCCGATATCGCTTCGTTCCTGAATACGCGGCCAGGACATATTATCCTTATAGGAAGGGGAAGCGTCTCCATTGCGCGCACCTGCACGGAACTCGTATGGGTCCTCAACAGCACAGGGTTGTCTCCCGATGTCACGAAAAATGTATCCTGCATATCGCGGGCCGGATGCTCCGGAGGAAAATTCAACGCCCCGAACACATGCCAGTCATCCTCAATCTCCGGTCCCTCGACTACGCTATAGCCCGCCTTCGAAAATATCGACACTATCTCATTCTTGGTTATGGATATGGGATGGCGCGACCCCAGACCGTGGGGAACTCCCGGCATCGTCATGTCTGCGGTACTTGCCGAAACCGCCTGTCCGCCGGACAAAGACTGCCTGAGCTGGTCGATTTTCGCCTGGGCCGCATTCTTCAGCCCGTTCATCTTCTGTCCCAAGACACGCTTCATTTCAGGAGGCACCGTCCTGAATTCTTCAAAAAGCAGGGTCACTTCGCCCTTCTTGCCGAGGAGCCTGACCCTTATGTCTTCTATTTCCTGCTCGCTCGAAGCCTTCAGCGCCCCTATGCGCTGCAACAAATCGGATATCTTGTTTTCCATAATCAAAATTCAAAAAGATCAGATACGTGAAACCGGCTGTGTCATGCAACGGCCGCCACCGCCGCCCCTCGGAAGTTCCGACCCCTCGATCGTAACCACACAGTTGCCAACATCGTCCAAAGAGCGGACACCGTCTATGACATCCCATGCCCTGACAGGCTCGAAACCGTGCTTGGCAAGCTCTTCGATGGTAGCCTTGTTCCTCATGTAGCCTATCACCTTTCCGGGAGCGAAAGCGAAGAAATTGGCACCGCTATGCCACTGCTCCCTGTCCTGGGTCCATGTGTTTTCGGTACCGCCGCACACGATAGGCTCCAGTTCCATGCCCACATTGGACAGCCCCGAAAGCAGGTTGTGTTCAGGCACGATCTCCGTGACATTTCCTCCCTCCACATGCATCCGTATGGTGCGATAGATGCCTGGTTCCATTATAAGCGGCTTGTATACCATGCATTTGCCGTCTCCGAGCAATGTGAACACCATGTCCAGATGGATGAACGACTCCGGCGAAGAAGGCAGTTGCTGGACAAGCACATCGAAAGAGCCGTACCTGCCGAAAGTAGACATTGCCGTCGAAGTGGAAAGCTCCGCAATCAACGCGTCAATGCCTTCGGTCGAAGTCCTCAGCCCGTTACCTATGATAAGCAGGTCCCTGCGTGCGACAAGCACATCTCCTCCTTCGATCTTTATGCGTCCTGCATATTTCGCATTCCTGCCAGGCTCGATGACATTGCAACCGAATGCCCCGCTGTAAGTGTAAATCGCCTTCATGATCATGGATTCGCGGTCACGCACCTTGTTGGCCATCTGGCAAATCATGGCATTACCGCCTATCACCACGGCCGAGTCCCTGGTAAAATAAAAATTGTACAACGGAGAAAGCCCGAACTTTTCGCCGCTGAGAAAATCCGTAAGCGTACTGTATTTCAGCGGCATACCTTCGATAAGGTAACGCGCAAGCACATCCGACGGCAGTGCAGCCAGCTCTTCCATGAGATCCTCTGCGCCTTCCGCCCGGCAGACATCCTCGACAAGCCTTGATCTGCCTATCGGATTGTCGAGCACGGACTTGAGCAAATCGGACACCTGGTAAGTCGTCGCTACCTTGGAAAGCACTCCACTCAACTGCCTGTACTCCTGGGAAGCTATGTTAAGGCTCAATATATCGCTATACAAAGCCTTTCGCGCATTGACAGGCGTCATGTTCTCCACCTCGTTTCCCGGAGTATGGAGGATGACCGCATTCAATTTCGCCGTTTCGGACGTTATGTTCAGATTCACTTTACTCATATATCGCATTGTTACTATTTGTATCTATTGAAATCGCTCATGGACAGGTCGGTAACGACTTGTTTGATGTCCGCCTCGTTTTTCGGGCAGATGAACAGCACATCATCCGTATTGACCACTATGAAATTGTCAAGTCCGCGTATCGCCAGCAATTTGTCCTTCTCCCTTGACAGGACTATGGAATTTTCCACTTCCGAAATCAGGAAGTCCTTCACATCCACAAGATTGTCTTTCCCGTCCTTGTGCGAGGCACATCTGTAAAGCGACTCCCAGGTCCCCAGATCCGACCACAGGAAATCAGCCGGTATCAGCCACGCCTTTTCGGTCTTTTCCATCACTGCATAGTCAATGGAAATCTTCGGGCTGTCTCCATAGGCCTTTTCGATGAAATCGGACTCGGCGTCCGTCCACATCACATCTTTCCATCCGTCGAATTGCGAGGCAAGCTCGGGCATGTACCTTTCGAGTTCATCATGTATCGTCTTGATACTCCACACGAAAATACCCGAATTCCAATAAAATTCGCCGCTGTTCACGAAGACTTCGGCCATTTCAAGATTCGGCTTTTCCGTAAATGTCTTCACCGGCATGGCGGCCCCC
>DEPW01000092.1:34747-39924 GCA_002358965.1 Bacteroidales bacterium UBA3382 | reverse complement strand
TGTACTTGTGCTGCGAAGCCGCAGAAACCTGTATGTATCCGTAATTGGTTTCCGGTCTTGTAGGTCTGATGCCAAGGGTCACCAACGAATCGTGCCTTTCGGCATGGTCGAAAGCCTCCTCTATGTTTTTCAGGAAAGCGTCCTCATCCTTGATCCAATGGTCCGAAGGAGCCACTACCATGGATGCATCCGGATCCCTTGCCATGAGCTTGAATACCGAATATGCTATGCAAGGAGCCGTATTGCGGCCGTACGGTTCAAGAAAAATATTTTCCTCGGGGAGTTCCGGAAGCTGTCCGATAACGATGTCTTCGTAAATCCTTCCGGTCACGACGAATATATTGCCTACCGGCAGGATTTTCGAAAAACGCTCGAAGGTTTCCCTCAAAAAAGTCTTTCCGGATCCGGTAATGTCCAAAAACTGTTTGGGCATACTGCTCCGGCTGATCGGCCAGAACCTGCTTCCGACACCACCGGCCATTATGACACAGTAACGACTTTTCATATCTTCGCGGATTTAAAAGTTCACCAAAATGCAAAGTTACCAAAAAAACAAAACCGTTTCTCAAAAAAACGGCATAAATGCATCTTCGATGTATTCAATAATTACGCCACCCTTACCGCCAAGCGACACGGACACCGCATCGAAACGGGACTCCTTCCCGGTCGGGAACGCGGCAAGATAGGCTCTCGCGGCCTTGTACATATTCAGTCTTTTGGCTCTTCCTATCGACTCTGCCGGATTGCATTCGGGATCGGTCCTCGTCTTTACTTCGACGAAATGCAGACACTCTTCCGTCTCGGAAATGATATCCACCTCGAGACGGCCGGTCCGCCATCCACGATGCAAGATCCTGTGCCCCAATGATTCGAGATAGCGGGCGGCAGCCTCCTCTCCGGCATGTCCTATGGAATATCCGTGATTTTCCATTTCCCGTCTTTCCTCACTGTCAGGAAATCTCCCCGGTAATCCATTCCGCCGCCTTCAAGCCCGACAGAGACGATTACCGAATCCTCACCCATCTCCTTGGCCGCCTTGCATGAAACTATCTTCGTGGAAGACAGCATTTCCCTGAATGCAATGGCTACGGCGCTGTCGGCTTCAGGCTCGATCGCGCACCGCATCGCTTCGAATACTTCTTCCGAACAATAGCCTTTCAGAGAATCGACTTGGGCATTAAGCCAGTGCCCGAGGAAGGTTTCGACAGTCTCTTCGGCACTGTCTCCTCCTTGCGAGGCGCACGATGCAAACGACGCCAAAGCCAAGGCCGCAACTGCAAGCACAAAAACAAATCTCAAATATTTCATGGTCTCAATCATCAAATGTCACAACCGTTATTCCCGACCCGCCGAAGCGCACATCCTCATCCTTTACAGAAGCCACTCCGGGCACCGTCCTCAAATATTTCTGTATTTCCTCCCTCAGCACGCCCGTTCCTTTCCCGTGCAATATCCTTACCGCCGGAACGCCTATCATGATAGCATCGTCGATATACCTCGTCACTATCGACAAAGCGTCTGCGAGCCTTTCGCCCCGGATGTCAATCTCCATTTTGAAATTAAGTCTCCTTTCACGGATTGCCGGATCCTCATATCTTACGGCAGGCCGGGGAGGCTCCGCCGCCTTTCTGAATTCGCCCGAAGAGATTTTCTCGACTTTGTCGGGCGCGGTCCTTGTGGATATGTTGCCTATGGAAATGAATATCTGTTTCTGAGTGATGCGGGTGACTTCTCCGACAAGGCCGCTTTCCTTGATCTTTACCTTGTCGCCCACGACAAGCGGCGAATCACGGAAGGCCTTTTCCGCCTCCTGTTCCCTTGCGCGCCTTTCCATCTCTTTGCGCTCGCGTTCTCCGGCACGCTTCAGTTTTCTGAGGGCTTCGCGCTCCCTCCTGGCTCGTATCTGCTCTATTTTCCTGTCTATTCCGTCGGAATCGTCATGGTCCTCATCGAGGGAAGCCGCAAATTTGGCAAGCGACGCACGGGCCTTCTTGGTCTCGACGGCCTCGGCCTGCGACTCCTTAATGGCACGGACAGTATTTTCAATCGTCCTGTTAGCCCCGGAGACTATCTCTTTCGCCTCTTTGCGCGCCTGATCGAGGATTTCCTTCTTCATTTTCCGGACTTCCTCCAGTTCCTTCTGATAGCGTTCGGTCAGACTGTCCAAAGTACGGTCGGCAGTCTTGATGTGCGCGAGTTTCTCATCCAACGCACGGCGGCTCTTCGCGATGCGCCTCAGATTCCTTTCGATTCCCACAAACTCTTCTCCGGCACGCTCTTCGGCATCCTTGACGATAGCCTCGGGAAGACACATTTTCCTGGCAAGTTCGAAAGCGAAAGAATTGCCGGGAAGACCCGTTTCGAGCTTGAAAAGCGGGGTTATGTTCTTCACATCGAACTGCATGGCACCGTTGACCACCCCGTTGCTGTTCGACGCATAGAGTTTAAGGTTGGTATAATGGGTCGTTATCACGCCGAAAACCCCGCGCCTGTCCAGTTCGGCAAGCACGGCTTCGGCAATCGCCCCTCCGGCGGCCGGTTCGGTCCCTGAGCCGAATTCATCGATCAGCACGAGAGTCCTGGAAGTAGCGGAAAGCAACATGTTCCGCAGGTTTGCAAGATGCGAACTGTAGGTGCTCAGGTCGTTCTCTATCGACTGGTCATCGCCGATATCCACCATGATCGAATCGAATACGGGCAGTTCCGAAATTTCCGAGGACGGGATGAGCATCCCCCATTGAAACATGTATTGTAACAGGCCTACAGTCTTAAGGCATACGGATTTACCTCCCGCATTAGGCCCTGAAATGAGCATTATGTGCCTCTGGGGTGTCAATGTAAGCGTAAGCGGGACGATCTCCTTGTGCTCTTTCTTCAGAGTCTTTTCGAGTATGGGATGCCTTGCCTTGCGCAGGTTCAACTCACCGTTGTCGGATATCAGCGGTTTCCCCGCAATGAAGTCGAGGGAGACCCCGGCCTTGGCCATTATGAAGTCCAGTTCGCCGAGGAAACGGAAAGATTCGGCGATATCGTCGATGTATGGGCGGAGAAAATCCGTAAATTCGACAAGTATCCTCAATATCTCGCGCTCTTCCGAAAAACGCAGTTCGCGCACTTTGTTGTCAAGCTCGACTATCTCCTCGGGCTCGATGAAAGTAGTCCTGCCTGTTGCGGATTCATCGAAAATGAAACCTTTGATCTTGCGCTTGTTGGCTGAAGACACGGGTATGAGCAGTTTCCCGTCGCGTATGGATACCGCCGCGTCCTTGTCGGCTATGCCTTCTTCCTGGGCACGCTTCAGGACAGCTTCCGCCTTGCGCGAAATGGAAGACTCGGCATCCCTGAGCGCGCGTCTTATACGCATGAGCTCATCCGAAGCATTGTCCCGTACCGCACCGTATTTGTCTATGATGGAATCTATCCTGCGGAGCACTTCGGGGAACCACAGTACCGAAGACGACATTTCCTTCAGGCACGGATACAGGCCGTCCTTCACCGAGCCGAAAAAGGAAGCGACACGCCTTACGGTATCCATGGCCTTCTGCAACTTCCCCATGGAAACCACATCTATGTACGAAGAGCCAGCTTTCAAAGGCAGGAGGAAATCCAGGCAATCTATATAGCCCTGGGTCGGGAACGAGTCTTCGAACATCAGTATCATCCTCATCTCTTCGGTAAGCTCGAGCCGGTGCGATATTTCCTCCTTCGAAACCGAAAACCTTTCCTCGTCCGTCTTCTTTTTCGAATATTCCATGGAGCATTTGTCCCTTATCAGGGCCCGTACTCTGTCAAAACCGAGTTTCCGCTCCGTCTTTACTATGTCTTCCCGCCTGTCTTCCATCGTCGCAAATACAGTCGTGCAAAGATAATAACAAATCGCGAAGCTGTTTTCAGATTCTGCGCTATTTTACTATCTTTGCGGTTCAGAGCCCCTAAAGGGGCACACTCACATTATGCTTGATTTCCTTAACATATCATTCGTAGACATATTGGACATCCTGCTCGTAGGCCTGCTGATATATCAGATATTCAAATTGATACGCGGCACTGCGGCAATGGGGATCTTCCTTGGCATCCTCGTCATACTCTTTGTCTGGATAGTCGTCGATGCTCTGAACATGAAGCTGACATCGGCCATCATAAGCCAGGTGATAGGCGTAGGCGCGATTGCCATCATAGTACTGTTCCAGAAGGAAATCAGGCAGTTCCTGCTGCATCTGGGAATGAGGTACATGAAAACCGGGAAAAAGAGCGGCCTGTTCCGCTTCATTTTCGGGCAAAGCCGTACCTCCGAACTGAATTCGAAATCCGTAAACGAAATAGTCGAGGCCTGCATAAGGATGTCCGACGACAAGACCGGGGCGCTGATCATAATCCCGCACCTGTCCCGGCTCGACACCATCATCGAAACCGGAGACACGATCGATGCGCTGATAAGCCACCGGCTCATAATGAACATTTTCTTTAAAAACTCGCCGCTGCACGACGGAGCGATGATCATTTCAGCAGACCGCATCGTCGCCGCAAGATGTACCCTGCCTATAAGCGAGAACCCCAATCTGCCCAGCCACTTCGGCATGAGGCACAAGGCGGCGATCGGCATTACCGAGGAAACGGACGCCGATGCCATAGTCGTCTCGGAAGAGACAGGCAGGATTTCATTCATAAACGACGGGAACGCCATTACCATCAACAACAGCGGAGAATTGAGGGATGCCATCAGCAAATCCTTCAAATCCTCGTCCGCCTCATGACAGTCACGGCCTAATCTTCCCTTACTTTTGCCATCGTCGCATACGATACTGTTACCGAGGCTCCATACGCCTTCAATACGGAAGAGCATGAAAGCAGCGTGGCTCCCGTAGTGCATGTATCGTCCACCAGCAGCACGGAAACATGCCCCTTCTTGCCGATGAGAGCTTCGAGCCGGCCGCTGTCAGAGCCGAGAACGAAAGCCTTCCCTACATTGGAGACCTTCCTCTCCACGGCCATCGTCGTCTGCGACCGCGTACGCCTCGAGCGCTTGAACAACACAGGCAATAATACAGGTTCGCCTCCTCCTGCCGAGACATAACCGGAAACGAAACCTTCTGCTATCTTTCCTGCCTGATTGTATCCCCGTTTCCATTGTCTGGTCCAATGCAAGGGTACCGGGGCCACCACATCTATGCCCTTCG
>DEPW01000092.1:28837-34740 GCA_002358965.1 Bacteroidales bacterium UBA3382 | reverse complement strand
CCCTTCCAGCCACAAGGCGACAAAGCCGCCCGCATCCCGAGCAAGCGGCCCATACGGACACCGAGGCCTGCATTGCCCGAGTATTTCACGGAAAGCGCAAGTTTCCTGTACGGAGATACATCGTTGTAATGGAAAAGCGAAAGCACCCATGCATCAGGACGGTCCCAAAGGTAAGTAAACGGAATATCCGAGCAGCAGCCGAGGCAAATGTCCTTTTCGGCCGGCAACAACCGCTTTCCGCAGACTATGCAATAGCGCGGAAAGACCAAATCCAGCAAATCCGTCAGAATGCCATCATCAAAAAACATCTTCAGTCGCGGAGGGGAGCCACAACTTGTGCTAAGAATTTGTTATGAAGCGCCTGACGAGGGTAATCGTCCGGGACCTGCATACATTCGGGACACCAGTATCCGCCGAGCAATACGGTACGCGGTTTCATAAAGAATCTGTGGCCGTCATGGCACTCCCACTCTACCCGGTCGGAATCCAGCAAGGCCTCGCCTTTCAGATCCGGAGCGGAAACGAGCCGGCCGCCACGGAAAGCCGCCGCCTGAGACAACACGGCAGCATCCAGAGAACCGCACGGAACACTCTCGTCATACCCGTGATCGAGGCAAAGCGAAGAAATCTCCTCCCTGCCAGGATCGGTATCCGGGCAAACAAGGGCGAATTCGCCCCAAGGCCTGATGGCATTGTAGGCCTCGATACTCCCGTAAAACGCATCTATCCTCTCCTTGTTGCCGCTCTTAATCCAATATCTCGTACCGAGAGTCTTGTCCATGGCCACATGGCCCATGAATGTCTTAATCACAAAGGCCGGACAAAGGAAAGCGAGCCTGAAATACGACGGAGCCTTGGATGCCAGCCTTTTGAAATAATCTTCGGCACTGATGTCTTCACGGAAAGCGAAAAGCCGTTCGAGTTCATCCGCATCCGAATACCAGTGGCCGTGGAAATTCTTCAAGGCGAACCATTTCGTATCGAATATCCTTTCAGGGGCCGGAACACCTATCGCATCGAGAAGCAGGGCCTCGAACCTGTAATTGGTAAGCCTGTACTTCTTTCCGCTGCTTATATTGTAAAACTTCCTCCAGAAACCGTCCGGAATGTCTGCCTTGCAGATATTCACCATCAACCGTGCCGAGTCTTCAACCGTAGCCCACTCGAGCATCCCGTTCAACGGCACATGGAAAGTGATGGGATCGTTGGCCTTACCGAGCAATTGCGAATACAGTATCCCCGACTGCCGGAGACTCGCCCATCTTGTCAGCGGCGACTCGGCCAGCATCCTTTCGGCAATACACTTGGAAAGCGCGTAATTGTCGAATCGCGCCGGAGCTATAGGGTCTCCGCAGCGTCCGAAACGGTTGGAAACATCCCTGTTGCCTGTTTGAGAGACCGACCCGATGCTGATTACCGGCATATCGGTAAGCGACAAGGATACAAGCGCGGAAATGATGTTTTTCATCGCTTCGGTATTGACCCTCATCGTTTCTTGCGGAAACCAGTCCGCTTTGGGCGAAACCATTCCGCCTATATGAAGTACGATATCGCATCCTTTGACGAGTTCCTTCACAGAGGCCGGATCGGTAAGATCTCCCCATACTACGGAAATCCGTCCCTCCCGTTCAAGAGGCGAAAGAGTTTTGATATTTTTCCGCGAAGGCCTTGCGAGTACCTTCAAATTGAAATCCGATTCATTGAGGAAAGCCCTCATGGTTTCCCCGCCCATGGTACCGGTAGCCCCGGTAAGCGCAACATTTCTGTACATTACCACTCAAAATCCTAATTCATCCAACACCCGGTCGAGTCCGGCATACCTGTCCAAAATCCATAAAATATAGCGGATGTCGGCACATACCGTCTTGTTGTAATCCTCTAAATAATACAGACTTCCCGCCAACGACTCCTTGTTGGCATCGAATGCCATCCCGATAAGCCGCCCTTGCGAATCCAGCACGGGGCTTCCGGAATTGCCCTTCGCCACATCATTGTCCGTGATGAAATCCACATACATTCTTCCGTCCTCTGCCGCCCACCTTCCCCAATCTTCGGAACGCAGCAGCTGTATGAAATCCTCAGGAGCATCGTAATCGGCAGCCCCCGAAGAGTATTTCTGAAGTATGCCGTCCACCGTACTTTTCCACGAATAAAACACCGCGTCGCTCGGAGTAAAAGACGAAACACTGCCGTAGCTGAACCTCATTGTGGAATTGGCATCCGGGTATTGCGGCACGCCCTGTTCATTCCACATCGAATAGAGCATCCGCACATATTCGTCTTCCAGCATCCTCACCGACACGCCGTCCTCAATCTCCCCCATTACGGTATAGAAACCGCTCATACGGTAGCTGCGGAACAATTGGTACAAAGGGTCGTCATACAGCGACACCTCTTTGCGGAGAGCCTCGCATGCAGCATCGCATCCGTCTATCCAGTAGGATGTACTGTCTGCGAATATCGGCGAAACCCTCGCCATGAGCGAATCATAATGCGCCTCGTCGGTGAAAAACGAATTGTTCCACACATAGTCGGCCATAGCCTTGTAATCCGTACCGAAAAGCTCTTTGAGATATGCATGGAAAGGGCTATGGTAATCGCTGGCGACATGAGTGTAAAATTGCGCGACCGAATATTCGAGCAGGCTCTTTTCGACACCCCGGTCCAAATGAGACCAGATATCCCCCACGGCGGCGAGAGATTCCCTTATATGCCTGACCGTCCTCGGGCTGTCCCCGTGCCTGCTGCGGCGGATCTCCATTCCGCGCACATAAGGGTACAGGCCGGTCCCTTTGATAATCGACTCCCTGAAATACAGGGCGTTTTCGGATATTTCATAGACATCGGCATATTTTTGCCGTAATTCGTCCAGAAGTCCTCCCCAGCGCTCCCGGCGCGACTGATCTGCGTCCACCCACTCCTGCAAGGAGCGTTCCCTCGCGGCAATCGAATCGAGGATATGGTACTTCAATATGTTCCGCGACTCGCCCGAATCGTATTTTTCGGAATTGCCGAGAGTGAAAAAAGTATTGAAATATTTCAGCCTTACCGTCGAATCGCATTGCATACGGCTGCCTATTATGCGCATCCGCTCCTTCATCGAGCCTATCGACACCGGATTGGCCCTATACATGTCGTCCTTTACCGCAAAGGATGAACTGTACCTGTCCGTCCCCGAAGGGAAACCCATGATCAAAGTAAAATCGCCTTCCGAGTATCCATCGCACGAAATGGTGAAAAAATAATCCGGTGTCAGAGGGACATTTTCAGGAGAATACCCGGCCGGAGTGCCGTCAGCAGCCACATAAATACGGTATAACGCAAAATCCCCCTTGTGCTGAGGCCATACCCAGTTGTCGGTTTCGCCTCCGAAAGAAGCGATCGATACCGGTGGTGCGGCGACAAGTCGCACATCGCCGTATACTTCATACAGCGACATATAATATCTTTCACCGCTCCACATCTCAGAAAGCTCTGCATCATAACCGGTTTCGTCCCTTACCGCCTTTTCCATCAGAAACTTCATCCTGCGGGAATTGAAATACTTTCCTTCACTTTCGATTTCGGCCTTGTATTCAAGGACATCGTCGGTCACATCGATGATGTATTTCAGGAAACGCACTTTCTTCCCGGGAATAGGGATTTCATCCTCCATGGACATCGCCCAAAAACCCTCTTCAAGATAGTTCCTGCCTTCGGGATTTACCGAAGCTATGTCCGAATAGGCGCAGTGATGGGTCGTCAGTACCAAACCGTTCCCGGATATGACACAGCCCGTCCCTTCGTCGAAATAGACCACCGCATCGGAAAACGAAGCGGAGGCTTCGTCATAAATCATCGAAGTCTCCGTCTTCATTCCGGCAGCTTTCATCTTCGACGCAAGATTGCCGTCAATAAGATTGACCATCCACATTCCCCCGTCCGCAGCGGCATCATACGCCGCCATGGCGAACAGCAGCACAGCGATTGCTAATTTCTTCATGGCTATTTCCTCCTTTACAGGACGGCATGCGGAACGGAAAGTCGGAAAACTCTAAAATTCCTTTACCTCAAGCACATCGCCGTGATCTTCGACGACGGCCTTCTTCCATTTTTCGGTATAGCCCGGATTGGTTATCAGTCCCGGAATCCTGTCCGAATGGCCGTTGGTGATCCAGGTCCCGTCAGGATTTTGTCCCTTGACATTACCGTCCATGTATTTTAACAACAAATAAACTTCAAGGTCGCACCAGTCAGAGAAAATCCCCTGAGCGGTATTTATCGTAAAATCAGTAAGATACTTTCTCACTTCTTCAAAAGGAAGGGCCGCTTTCCTGTTTCCGTCGCGGCCGTACTTCTTGGCTCCGTTTTTCCTGTACAGATCGTAATACTCCATCGCCTTGGCGTCTATTTCGGGAATCATGGCGATAGTCGAGTTTTCAAATTCGTCAATCCGTGAGCGCACATCTGCGGCCATTACATCGTACATCCTGTAACATGCGTTTGCCACCCTGTTGGTAATCCAGAAAGCCGAAGTAGCGGAGTATTCCAGTATCGAGCCGTTGCCTTCCCTGAACGATTCGGGAACATCGAGTACCGAAGTATATACAGGTGTCAGATATGATGTCGCCGCATCGTCGGTACCGAACCAAAGGATGCCTCCTATCACATCGGGGAGCCAGCTGCGCGATTGTCCCACCAGCCAGAAGCCGGTCTGCTGCGTGGCTATGGCCCTTTCGTTAACATAGACCTTGCCGTCATATTCGAAATCCATAGGCCTCCATCTGTAAGGGAGCGCGTTTCCTCCCGCGCCTATGTCGGCAGTCATATCCATAGGAGTGCCTTCGAAATGATCCCTCATCACATCGGCGACATTCTTTACCGTAACGCCCTCGGCCTTTACGAAAAGAGGCATCTTGTTCGCAGGATTGTAGCCCATTGCGAAATCTATATAGTCATACGAGTCTTTTTCGACAAGGACGCCGTTTTCGTCTTCATAGACGAATTTGCCTCCGGTCAGTATGTTGAATGCCGACCAGACCCTCGACTCGCAACCGCGAAGTCCTGAAAAATTGTAAGGCGCATATGTTTCGCAGAAACTGAATTCGCTGTCTTCGCCGTCAAAATAGCCTTTTTCCCTTGCGAAAGAGATCACATCCGGAGAGTACATGCAATTGTCCGGATCGTCCAGAGGGAACCTGTCTATGCGTGCCTGGTTGGCATGTGCGCAGATATATCCGTCAGGTACGCGGCGTGCCACCCATACGATGCCTTTCTCGTCCTCGCCCTTTCCGATAAGTTCCATTATCCATACTTCTTCAGGGTCGGCTATGGAGAAGGACTCTCCCGAAGAACAGTAGCCGTATGTGTTGGCGAGGTCGACTATCACCTCGATGGCTTCCCTTGCGGTCTTTGCCCTCTGGAGAGCGATGTAGATAAGCGAACCGTAGTCCATGATGCCGCTCGACGAGTAAAGCTCGGGACGGCCTCCGTATGTTGTCTCTGTTATGATGAGCTGATATTCGTTCATATTGCCTACCGTCTGGTAAGTCCTTGCGACCTGAGGGATGGCGCCGAGATATTTGCCCGTATCCCACTCGTAAATCTCCAGCATCGCGCCCTTTTCAAAGACTGTCGCAGGTCTGTAATAAAGTTCCCCGTAAAGCACATGCGAATCGGCCGCGTAGGAAACAAGGGAAGACCCGTCCGAAGATGCGCCCGGTGTCACAAGGATGTTGGTACACGCCTCTGATTCGGAGGCGGAAAGCAGTGCGCCCAAAAAGACGACGGACGCAAAAAAGAATTTTCTCATAAACCTTATTGTATTACTATTTTTACATATTTTTGCAAATACATAGGCAAATATACGCAGAAGCCGAGAGCAGAGCAAATTTATTTGCCCGCAGGCACTGTCCGCAGACATC
>DEPW01000092.1:8614-28697 GCA_002358965.1 Bacteroidales bacterium UBA3382 | reverse complement strand
TTCTGCCGAAGGCAAATATCGCAGAAGCCGAGGTTTGCCGAAGGCAAATATACGCCATAGTATTTCTGCCGAAGGCAAATATAGGGAAATTTTTAAACTATATGAAACATACGACTATCATTTCATTGGCTTTGACGGCCGCCCTCGCGTGCATCTGGACCGGTTCGCATGCGCAGAACCAACAGGAAAAGCCCAAAACCACAGAAGAGATGGCCGCACAGCAAGCGGATCTGCTGGGCGAACGGCTGAATCTCGAGTACTGGCAGGTATTCTATGTCGATTCGATACTCCGCACCAATTTCAAAGGCATGGAAGAAGACATAAAGCGGCTGGGAGCCATGAATGTTTCGATGGAAAGCCTGTACATGGAAGTGCAGGACAAATGGGGAGAAAAGACCGACGAGGCCTTCAAGAAACTGTTTACGGACGAACAATGGAAAAAATATCTCACTACCGGAGCGAAAAAAGCGATAAAGGAGCGCGAGAAACGCAAAAAGGCAAGGGAACAGAACAACGCCGAACTGCAGGACAGGCTCGATGAAGGGAAAATCTGAAAGGCTACCTCCCGCATTTCAGGACAAGCACGGTGATTTCAGGCCACGCCCCCAGCCGTATAGGCAGGAGGGAGCCGAGGCCTGCATTCACATACAGAGCCCTTTCGCCTTCGAGATACAGTCCGTGATGCTCCGGATACGCCCACGATGCCGGAGAAAAGCCTAAAACTCTGAATTGCATGTCATGAGTGTGCCCCGAAAGGGTCAGTTGCACATCGCTTTCAGGCAGCACCTCCCTCCTCCAATGCGTAGGGTCGTGACTCATCAATACCGTAAACACGCCTTCCGCACCGGCAAGGGCCTGCGGCAAATCCGAATAATCCGGGAACGGAGGCTCTCCCCCGTTTTGCACCCCTGCTATTGCGATACTGTCTTCGCCCTTGCGGATTATCACATGGGAGTTGTCAAGCAAACGCCATCCCATAGCCGTCTGCCTGGCCTTGAGACTGTCGAGATTTGCGGCTTCGTCTTCAGGAGAAGCCCACTCCGCATAACTGCCGTAGTCATGGTTTCCCAACACCGAATAGACTCCGTCGCGAGCTTTCAGCCCGGCAAGTATGTCCGTCTTGCCGATTAACTCCCCGGCCGTCGCATTTACAAGGTCTCCGGTAAAGAGTATGGCATCAGGATGCTGCCCGTTGACAAGCCTGACCGCTTCGGAAAGCGCATCCAAGGCATTGTCCCAGCTTCCGCAATGCAAGTCCGAAATCTGCACTATCCTGTAACCGTCGAAACTCCCGGGCAAATCTTTGAAAACGACAGAGACTTCCTCGACATCAAAGCGTCTGATGCCTTCGAGCGCCCCGTATGCCGTGACCCCGAGAAGATAAACCCCTGCAGCACCGGCAAGCACGCCGACAAGCACCTTGCGCCTTCTGAACACAGGGAACAGTATCAGCAGCAGCGACACGAGAGTAAATACAAACTTGGGAACAGTTACGCACAAAAGCAATATCGACAATACAGGAAGACTGCCGGCAAAGACGAACATGGACGCCGAAATGGCCGCAGTCAGGAATGTAGGCAGCCAGCACAAACAATGCGTCCGCCTCTTTGGAAGCGGACGACAATATATGTTATAGACGCACCAATCCGTAAGGAAAGACAGAAGGAGCGAAAGCAGGACAAAGATGACGAGCATAGGCATCGGACCTTATTCGATCTCCACACCGTCAAGATCGATCAAAAGGAATTGGTAATTGTCATTGTAGACCGTCATGATCCCTGTCAGCGAAATCCTGCCGGCATTGGCATCCGTAATGCCGCTGGAAACAAGCTTGCTGTCTGCAAACTCCGCATATCCGCTGGTACGCACCTGCAAATCGGCGCCGCCAAGATTGAAATACTGGCTCACACTGTAAAATGCGGGTTCGTAATCTTCAGGATTCGAGACATACCCCTTGGTGAGATATTCCGCAAAGCCTTCTTCCGAAAAAGCCCATGAGTCTATGCCGTGGGTGCCTTCCGAAAGATAGGTACTGTTGTCGTACTTGTCATATATTATGCAAAACACCTCGTTCCCGTATGACAGTCCCTTGACAGTGACATACATGCCTACATACTTTTCAGAAAGTATGTCGTCCGGCGAAGTCACGACTATCGGCTCGACCGGTTTGTCCGGCTTGCCTTTGAGTATATGCAGGTCTATCAGGAGCTGGACATCGATATACGATGTCTCGTAATTCCCGGTCATATCTTCATAGCCGAGCTGCACCATACGGCCGTATGCGCCGAGAGAAAGTCCCTTGCACTTGACATATACCCACTGCCCCTGCTTGTACATATTGTAAAGTCCGGTTTTTCCCATCTTGATTTCGATGCCGGCCGTATTGTCCTGGATATACATGGTACGGTAAAGGTTTCCCTCGGCATCCGAAGTAGTCACCTGGCCTTTTATCACTATATCATCCTCTATCACGAAAGGATGTCCGGGCTCATACATGGCCTTAAGCTCCGCAATCGTAATGAAAGAATCCGGGTCGAAATCATCATCGGTATAATACTCGTAAGGCTTGGGATCCGGATATTCGCCAGTCACCACAGGACCGAACTCCTCGCATGACACGAGCACCGCCATCATAGCGAACAAAAACATATAGCGTTTCATATCGTATAATCCTCCGAATTAAAATCTGAAATAAATGTTCAACATATAATTGATTCCCTGCATGTAGAAATACTTGGAATCGAACCTGTAATAACGCTCCTCGTTTTCCGAATCGATCAGACGGCTCTGTTCGTAGCCTCCGGTCTTCAACCACTTGTCATTGAGGATATTCTTGATTTCAAGCGAAAAGCCTATGTTGTACCTGCGGTCTATGTACCAGGATTTTCCGATGCTTGCATTCATGATGAACTTCGGGGTGAAAGTTTCCTGTGCCGCCATATACTCCTCTTCAGCAGGCGTCCAGATATTGTCAGGCCCGCAGACAGCCACATCGGTACGGTACAGAGGGTTCATTTCGAGATACATCTTGTCGAAGTACTGCACGTTCAGCTCCAAAAAGAGATAATCCCTCGTCCTGAAATTGAGCCCGAGAGTAGCGGCTATCTGAGGAGTGTTGCCGACATAATGCCTTTGCACCCTCTCAATCACAGGAGAACCGTCTTCATCGTACACATAAGCTCCGGAAGCATCCTTCTTGTAAATATTGTGCGCCCTCCAGTATGCGACTTCGCGGTTATTCATGATGAGGTCGCCGCTGTTGTCTATGGTCTGCGTCACACGAGGGGTCGAAGTATACACATAATCCCCGATGCTCGCCGCACCCTGGAGCGAAAGCCCGGTGACAGGGAGAGGGACTTTGAAACCGAGTTCGATGCCGACATTCCTCTGGTCGATTCCGCTCATCGCGAAGTTGGTATATGAGTTCTGGGCATCATCATAGAAACTCGTCAGATCCGTCTGGTCCTTGATCGTAGTATAATACGCCGTGAATCTGATATCATAACCGCGTTTCGAAAATGCATAATTCACATCCGCGGAAAATGTTTTCTGCGTAGTCAGGTTAGGTGTAAGCGTATTCCTCGTCCTCGGGGAAACGAAGGATTCGTTAAAATACGGAGCCTCATTGAAATATCCTACATTGGCATAGAACCGGTGCGCCCGGTAAGAGTAGCTCAGCCCCGCTTTGGCCGAATAGGTAAAGAACTGCGGAGCCTCGGACTTTCCTTTGGAGTCATACGGGAAAAGTCCCTTCTGCACCAGGCCTTCGCGCCAGAAAGTCGAATATCCGGCCTCGGCTGCCAAATAAGCATGCCATGGACCGTATTCATAAGTACCGTTGGCCCAAAGCCTTGCATTGCGCACCTGAGCGTAGTAGTCATAGCCGTACTTGTCTCCCACCCTTACTTTCTCGGCCTCGCCATGCAGGAAATAGTAATCCAGATCGTTCTGGATCTTCACCGGATCCGTCGCGAAATCCCTCTCGGCGAACTGGTCGATATTGACATAGTAGTCGCCTCCCAACAGATCCTTTACGGTCTTGTAGAACTCCGTCCTGTTCCAGCGCAGGGCCACGCCTCCGTCAAGAACGAAATGGTCATTGGCGCGCCAGTCGAAATTCAACGCCATGTTCACATCATTCTGGTCGGTACGCCTCTCTTCGAGTATGTACTTCGAACGCCTCAGGCCGTCCATACCGGCATTGCTGTAATTAACATTGTAAATACGGTCCCAGTTGATATGCCGTGTTCCGCCGTAATCATATATCCAGGCTTCTGCCGCCCATCCTGCGAGGAATTCGGAGTCGCGGTTGGCATAGTTGGGATCCGGATTGTAAAAATAGCTCGGGAGATTCCTGTAATAGTCAGGCCTCGGATCCGGCGCATCGTACCAGTCCAGAGCCGAATAGCCGTTGCGTCCCGTGCGGTAAAGCACGGTAGCGGCCAGCTCGAAATCTTCGGAAGGAGTATATTTGTATTTGAACATGAACACCGGTTCATGATTGTTCCTGACACGCGCATTGCGGACGACCCCGTTCTGATAGCCCCAGTTGGAATTGTAAAAATTGCTGCCCACCAGATCGTAGACTTCCTGCGTGGATGCATTCTGCGCACCTCTCTGCACGGGAGCTCCGAAAACCGACAGGCTGAAACGGTGACGGTCGCGGAGGTTCTTCTCCATTCCGAAATAATACGAGAACGACTTGTAATATACGCCTTCGACCCAATCGTTGCCGCCGAGACGCGTTGAGATGTTGGCGGCAAAAGACCAGCCGTTGTCCATCTCTCCGGTCGCGAACGAAGCCATCAGCCTCAAACGGTAAAGGGCACTGTTCGAAAGCACGCTGAAACGGTATCCCTTGCGCATCTGGGAAGCCGTTCCGAGAATGTTGGTCTGGCCATTGTATCCTCCGATGCCGAAATACCCCGGTTCAAGCCCGATCGTATTGTCTTCGAACCTCGTAGCCTCGTTAAGGCCGCTCCATAACGAATACGGGGAATAACCGGTCACGGCATCGTTCAGTTTTATGCCTGCGAGATACACATCCCTCGTGCTGTTGTCATAACCTCTTGTACGGAAGCGCACCGAGCTGAAATCATATCCGCTGACGCTCTCGAACACATCGGCCGAAGCCCCGAAAACCATCGGGATATCCTCGAATCCGGACTCGTCCATATCATAGGAAACATATTCCGGTCCGAAATCCTCGAAGAAATCCTCCGGCACCATCGACACATAAAATACCTCTTTGGTGACTCCCGTTTCGACAGTAAGTGTCAGGCGTTCATCGGCGAAGCCTTCGGACGAGATTTCGACAGTATAGTCTCCGGCAGGAACTCCCTCGAATACGAAATTTCCGTCTTCGCCGGAAACCGCGGAAGCGATTTCCTTGCCGTCGGAAACAAGTTTCAGACAAG
Source organism: Bacteroidales bacterium UBA3382 (assembly GCA_002358965.1). Classification (GTDB taxonomy): domain Bacteria; phylum Bacteroidota; class Bacteroidia; order Bacteroidales; family UBA932; genus Merdivivens. Next base: position 23,280 of record DEPW01000092.1, on the reverse strand, counting down.
CCCCTGCAACGGGAGCCTTGTCGGAACGGTTAACCACACGTCCCTTGGCACCGCCTCTTCCATCCTGGGAATAGACGGAAAACGAAGCTGTCAGCAGACAAAGGACTATCAATAAGACACGTTTCATATAAAATATTATCCTTTAATTATTTTCCTATAACGATGAAAGTCGGGAAATGGTCGCTGAACCCGTTCATGAAAGCCCCGTAAGAGAAAGTCCTGTGGGGATTGTTCTTGTATGGTCCGCTCTGGGTGACCATGAAAGGCTTTTTGAAGATGACCCCGTAATAGCCGTTAGGGCCGTTCTTGCAAAGTCTCAAAGTGCCTTCAGGGGCATTGAGCAGAGAGCCGTTCACCAGTATCTGGTCGAACACGCTCCATACATTCTGGTAGGCGTTGGAGCCGAAACCGTCGTTAAGCATGCGCCAGAACGGATTGAACATATCCTCCGAAGCCGTGACATCTTCAGGCCTGAGCCTTCCCCCAAGTATTTCGGACATGCTCTCATCGAACGGATCGTCATTCATGTCCCCCATGACCACTACCTTTATGCCCGGATGCTCCTCCATCACTTTGAGCGAATGCTCCCTGATGATCTCGGCCCCGCGGCTTCTGAGATTGCCGCCCTTTCCGCCGACACGCGAAGGAAGATGGGCGACATACAGTGCGAATTCCTCTCCGCCGATCTTACCGTAGACCATAAGGATATCCCTTGTCTTGAAATCCTCGTAGCCTTCCAGTGTGAAAGGTATGGATTCGCTCGAAATGTATTCGAATTTGTCGGGACGGTACAGCATGGCCACATCGACGCCGCGCATGTCGGGGCTGTCATAATGTATGATACGGTAGCCTGCCCGGGCGATTTCAGGCTGTGAGACGAGATCTTCCAAAACATGGCGGTTCTCGATCTCGGATACTCCGAGAACCGTATGGAACGCACCGTTGCGCTCGGCCATGGCTGCGATTACGCGGGAAATATTGTGCAACTTCTTCTCATATTTCGTCCGGGTCCATTTATTCGCCCCGTCAGGAAGGAACTCTTCGTCATTCTTCTCGGGATCGTCATAAATATCGAAGAGATTTTCGAGATTGTAAAACCCGATAACGTATTTTTCCTTGATATCCTGCGCGTTCAGCGTAAAAACGGACAACAGCAGGAACAAAATAGGAATAACTGTTTTCTTCATATATCAAAATTTCTGTTTGTTTCTCATCTTATCAATCATATTCCCCACCATGAAGACACTTTCGAAGACTCCACCCTCGCCTCTACATCGTCCGGAAGGTTGTGGAAAAAGTCGATTCCCAACATTTCTTCGAGACTGTCTATGTTCATCACCATCGATGAAGTGATGCGGTCCTCGCTGTATGGACGGTTTTCGACATATATGCCTATACCCATATACTCGGAAATCGTACTGCTCCTGTCATACTTCAACAGCGCCTTGAAATATGCATCAGGGACATTCACCCTGCTGCCGCCCCTGTCGGTTATGAAATTGTCCGCACTCGGGACACAGCCGGTCACGACATAAAGCGTATCGCAGCTGTAAGACCAGTCCCTTACCATCCCCTCGAGGTTGGCCCAGATGCCCTGGTTCATGCGCGAATTCTGTGGAGTGATGTTGGTAGGATAATATGTCATCCTGTGCGCATCCGAACGGTAGCGGTCGGCTGCCGGCAGCTGGTGTCCCCGGTCGTAACCGCCTACGCCCCATCCCCGGTCCACATCCGACTGGTATTTCACCGGTATCTTCGGATCTTTGACGCCCCAGCCGTCGTGCCTGTTTCCGTTACCCTGCAAACCGGAGTTCAAAGGATAGGCGACCCACACCGACACTCTGTCCGAAGCATCGTAATACAAAGAATAATTCCTCATCTCCCGTCCGTCGACATTCATGTTGTGAAACACCCAGGCGAACCCTTCCTTCTCTTCGACGGCCGGCAGTTCGAGCCAGCCCCTCATCCTGTCGGACTCAAGGCCGGGGAAAGGATTCGGCTCAGGATCAGGGTCCGGATCGGGATCGGGATCGGGGTCCGGATCAGGGTCGGGATCAGGCACGGGCGAACCCTTTGCAGCCTGAATCAATGTTTCACGGCAGGAATACGATCCGAAAACCGCGACTATTTCGGCTTCGCGCTCTTCCCCGTCGTTCTTCCCATAGGACAGGACTATGTTGCCCTTGTTCCCGCTTCCCTGTGAAGGCGATATCTCGATCCAATCGGAAGCATCACCGCGATAAACCACGGACAACTCCCATTCCCTGTCGGTCTCGACAGTCAAGAACATGCTCCCCGCCCCGGAGTCCACATGCTGTTTGGACAGCACGAGAGTGCCATGATCATCGCTCTGGCAGGAAACCGCCACGAAAGCGGCAACCAACATGAAAATGATGACTGGCGATTTTCCGAAAAGGGTCCGGCATATATCTCTCGCAGACATAGTCTATCAATTTTCAGGAATATCTATCGTCACGCCTTCGCTCCAATCTACAGACTGTCCCCCGTCTCCTGCCCGCAAAGTCACATCGTCAAGACGGTGTGCGGAACTGATGGTAGGAGCGAAGCGTATCCACAGCCTTTCGGTCCCTTCCGGCAAAGAGAAATTGGATGTCGCGAGATCCCATCTGCCGTCAAGATAGGTTCCGCTGGCGAAAGTGTATTCCACTTCCACCCATGTTTTCCCGTCAGGACTGATCATTACCGGGAACTCTTCAGGAACAAAAGTATTGTCGCTGCTGCCGTAAAGGTATTTCTCGGTACCGAAACTCAAGACATACCCCTGCTGTTCGGGATGAACCGCTATGTCGGCTATCACGAAATAAGGATTGCTGCCGAAAAACAGGTTGTTGTTTCCGGAACCGGCATAATCGGAATAGCTTCCGTTCGAATTGGAGTTGCTTCGCGCACTGACGCCGGAATAATAGTATTCGACTTCGCCTGCGCCGGCCCCTTGCTCATTCTTCCAGCAATCGGACTGGTCGAGATATGGCCACCCGCGCTCTCCTTCTTCGGCCACTACGGCGTCGAAATCGTTTCCATAGAAGAGCGACGGTATGCCGTCAGGATTGGCTTCCTGAAATACTTCGAGAGTAGCGTATACCGCCCTGGTCTTGAACATCACTGTGGCATTCCGCGAATCTCCGGCCGGGTTTTCCAATACCGATATGGTGACTTTGCCAGTCGTCCCTTCTCCGGAAGAAGGATCTACGGCTATCCAGTCAGCACCCGGGATGGCCTGCCAGTCCCTGTTGACATAAAGCACGAAAGTACCGGATCCTCCATTGCAATCGAACGACATCGTTTCATCGCCAAGCTGGATATCCGGAAGAGGCGGAACCGTCTTTTCCTTGCATGATGTAAAGAAGAATAACGGCATTGCCACTGCGGCCATGACCGTAAATCTCTTAATGATATTCATTTCCATATTTTAACACATAAAATTTCACGCAAATATACTTTAATTATGATTCAAAGTAGGCAAAACCGGTCAAAAATATTGATGAAAATATTGTTACGGCATCTTCGCGTCTTTCCCGCCGGGTCTTGTCAGAGCCGAAATGGCAAGCCCGTAATTGGTAATAGGGACTCCTGCGTCCTGCGCATCGGCAATCCGTGAAAGCACGAGACGGCGGTTGAACATGCAGGCTCCGCAATGTATTATGAGATCGTACCCGGCCAGGTCCGACGGCCAGTCCGAACCGGACACTATGTCCACTTTCAAATCCTCTCCTGCCTTTTTGCGTAAAAGCGCCGGCAATTTTACCCGTCCAATGTCTTCGCTCAGAGGCCTGTGTGCGCACGCTTCGGCTATCAGGACATGAGAGCCGCCGTCGAGATCCCCGATCTTCCATGCACCTTTCCTGAATACGGCTATGTCTCCCTTGTATCTCGAAAACAGTATGGAAAACGATGTGAGCGGCACCCCTGCGATGATATCCGAAATCACTTCCGCATCCGTTCCGGAAAGCCCCCGAGGGATGTCTTCGCCGTCCGTCCCGAAAAAGTCGCGCATGGCGCGGCGGACGGAAACGAACGCCTGCGAATCGGTTATGACGAGTCGCGGCCTGACGGACAATGCGCTTAGGGCACCGGGGAGATTGTCAGGAGATACGCACACCGGAATGCAGCCCCTGTCAAGGAGTTCCCTGATCGTCTGCATCTGCGGCATTATCAGTCTGCCTTTCGGGGCGGCTTTGTCCTGAGGCATCACCAGCACCACCGTGTCTGCGGGGGAAACCAGCCCGCCGAGTATCGTTTCCTGCGCATCCTGTCCGGCTCTCGACGAAAGGGCTTCTTGGATTTTTGAAAAGACCCCCTCGCGCCCGCAGGCATCCTGCCTGCTGACAATTACGACGGCTGCACCCCGGCCTTCGAGGTATTCGGCCCAACGCCTGTCCATCGCATCCGGCAGGCCGTCTGTAACCAATAGCGCGACATCGCAGGCGGAAGCGGATTTGATGGCCCGCTCTACTCTCAGAGACCCTATGCCGCCTTCGTCATCGTACCCGGGAGTGTCTACAAGTGTCACCGCTCCTATTCCTTGAAGCTCCATGGCCTTGCGCACGGGATCGGTCGTAGTCCCTTTATGTTCCGAGACTACTGCCAGATCCTGTCCGAGAAGCAGGTTGAACAAAGTCGATTTTCCCGCATTCCTCTTCCCGAATATGCCGATGACCGGACGCTCGCCCGGCACGGACGCCAGGATATTCCTTCCATTAAAATCTGAAGTCTCTCTGTCCATGTTCGATCTTCTCAAGCATCGATTCGCATTTTTCCCTTGCAGTTTCATTCGGAATCAGCCCGAGTTCCCTCTGTATCACCGGGATTGCCGCCTTGCGCGTCGCATCGGACGCATAATCGAGCAGATATTCCTTCAAAGTCATTATCGCATTCGGCCCGCAGCAGTTGGCTATCTGGCCGCTTTTGAGCAAAGACATGAAACGGTCGCCGGTGCGCCCGCTCTTGTAGCATGCAGTACAGAAACTCGGTATATAGCCGAGCTCCAGAAGCCACCTTACGACCTCGTCGAGCGTACGGTTGTCATTTACATCGAACTGCGCCGAACGCTCCTCGTCTTCGGTAAGGTGCCCTGTTTCCACCTCGTCGGCATAGCCGCCCACGGAAGTCTTGGAGCCGCCGCTTATCTGGGAGACTCCGAGTTCGAGCAGCCTGCGCCGCATGGAAGGGCGTTCCCTCGTCGAAATGATCATCCCGGTATAAGGGACGGTTATCCTCAACAGGGCCGTAATCCTCTCGAAAAGCCAGTCGGGAATCCCGTTTTCGAACGATTTCGAATCTATGTCGTCAGCGTCGCAGATGCGCGGCAGGCTGATGGTATGAGGGCCTACTCCGAATCTGGCGACAAGATGCTCGGCATGCATCACCAGAGCCGTAAAATCGTATTTGTAGTCGCTCAATCCGAAAAGCACGCCCATCCCTACATCGTCGATGCCGCCCTGCTGCGCCCTGTCCATGGCTTCGGTGTGATAGGCATAGTCGGATTTCGGCCCGCGGGGATGGAGCTTTTCATATCTTTCCTTGTCGTAAGTCTCCTGGAACAATATGTAAGTGCCGATTCCCGCCTCGTGGAGCCTGCGGTAATTTTCAACGGTAGTGGCCGCGATATTCACATTGACACGGCGGATCGCCCCGTTTTTATGTTTTATCGAATAGATGGTCTCGATGGATTCGAGGATATACTCTATGGGATTGAGCTGCGGATGCTCTCCGGCTTCGATGGCAAGACGCTTGTGCCCCATGTCCTGAAGGGCTATCACTTCACGGGCTATTTCCTGCTGGGTGAGCTTTTTACGGGGAATCCCCTTGTTTTGCATATGGTAAGGGCAATAGACGCAGCCGTTCACGCAATAGTTCGAAAGATACAGGGGGGCGAACATCACTATCCTGTTGCCGTAGTATTTCCTTTTCACTTCTTTGGCCAATGCGAAAACCCTGTCCCAGACTTCCCGGCCGTCCTGCACCAGGATTACGGCCGCCTCTGTGTGGGTAAGCCCGTCTTTCATCAGTCCAGGTTTAGAGAGGATCTCATCCACAAGACCCGCATTCCCTTTGTTTTCAAGCGCATACGCTATCGTGGCGCGCACTTCGGCATCATTGATGAACTCTTCGGCCACCGATGATGCCGGTGAATAAACATATTCAGACATGACTGTTTACTGTTTTTTTATACATAATCCCCCCGCGACCAGTCTATCACGTATCCTATGGCCGCGAGGCCGTTTTCCAATTCTTCAAAATCACGGCGGTCCGCACCTCCGTCCGTAACCTTTCCGCCATACAGTTCATACGCTTCACGCGCTTTGGCCGGGGAGATGTTGGGCATTATCACATTCGCGCCTGCAAGGATTCCGTCATAGCGGCCCTGTCGCGCAAGGGTATTCAGAGCGGTAGTCGAAGGCAACAGTATGTGCGGGTCTATCAATCTCAATATCGACAACAGGCAAAGCGTCATCCTGCGCTTGCGCCCGGGCGTCCAATATCCGTCAGACACTCTGCCCATCGGTGTATCGGGATGAGGCAGATACGGGCCTATGCCTGCCATCTGCGGTCTGAATGAGGCGATGAATTCCAAATCGGCCGCAAGATGCTCCACCGTCTGCCCGGGAACACCGACCATGAATCCGGCGCCTGTCTGGTAGCCAAGAGCTTTAAGCGCCCTGAGCGAAGCCATCCGGCGGGGATAATTGGTAGTCACTGACATATCTTCGGCATTAACGGCCTGATTCATCGGGCCGAAAGGATCCGGATGAAGCCGGTAAAAATAATCTTCGTCCGCGGATTCATGCCTGAGAAGGTATCTGTCAGCCCCGGCATGCCGAAGCCGCGCAAAAGAGCCGTACCCCCTTTCGCCGAGCGAAAGCGTGACCGCACAGTCCGGGAACATCTCTTTGAGTTTCCTTACGAGTCCGCACAGAAAATCGTCCGTCAGGGCAGGATTTTCTCCTCCTTGCAGGACAAAAGTACGGAAACCGGTCCGATAGCCGCGGCTGCAACAGGACAATATTTCCTCTTCCGCAAGGGTGTAGCGGCGTATATTGCCGTTGGACTTGCGTATTCCGCAATAATAGCAGTCGTTACGGCATACATTGCTGACCTCGACAAGCCCCCTGAGGAAGACTTTGTTTCCGAAAACACCGAGGGAAACACTCCGCGCCCTTTCCGCAAGACATTCCGCAAGCGGTCCGTCTTCAGACAACCGGTGCAACAGGGCCGCCAATCCGGCCTTCGGAGGCAATTTCCCGGAAAAAATATTATCGATAATATTGTCCAAATCCAAAACGATTGCAAATATATCCATTTTTGTGCATATCTTTGCGCCCTGATTCAATTTTAAGGAAAAACACTGATTTAAAAACACAAAACACTGGTTTGTCATGGCATTCATGAACAATGTTATGATTGTCCGCCACAAACTGTTGGCGACAATGGTAAAGATGTGGAAGGAAGACAGGTTGTGCACAGACATTGACAGACTTCCGATACAATTAAGCCCGCGCCGTTCCAATGTGCTCGGGCGTTGCTGCATACACAAGGAAAGGGCCGTATGGAAATACAAGATGTTTCCGCTGCTGGGATTCGACATGAGCGACGAGAAAGACGAACTCATGCCGCTGTCCGAATACGCGCGCAAAGCCATCACCAGATCGAGCAATCCGAAAGAAAACATCATGTGCGTCATTGACGAGGCCTGCTCTTCCTGCGTCAAGACCAATTACGAAATAACCAACCTCTGCCGCGGCTGCGTCGCAAGAAGCTGTTCGATGAACTGCCCTAAAGGGGCGATCAGCCACACGAAGGAACACGGGATGGCCGTAATAGACCACTCGCTCTGCATCAATTGCGGCAAATGTTACCAGAGCTGCCCTTACCATGCCATAGTATATATTCCGGTGCCTTGCGAGGAGGCCTGCCCTGTAAAGGCCATATCGAAAGACGAATACGGCGTGGAACATATCGACGAAAGCAAGTGCATCTATTGCGGGCGCTGCCTCAACGCCTGTCCTTTCGGGGCAATCTTCGAGATATCCCAGGTATTCGACATACTGAACAATATCTGGGACGGGAAACAGGTGGTGGCGATGGTCGCGCCTTCAATCCTCGGACAGTTCAAATACCCTAAGGAGAAAGTCTACGGAGCCATCAAGGCGCTCGGTTTCCACGCCATCGTGGAAGTCGCCGAAGGCGCAATGGTGACCACATCCAACGAGGCGGCGGAATTGAAAGAACGGCTTGCGGAAGGACAGCCGTTCATGACCACCAGCTGCTGTCCGTCATACATAGAGCTGGCCAAAAAGCACATTCCCGAAATGGTTCCGTTCATTTCGACCACAGGCTCGCCGATGTATTATACGGCACAAATCATCAAGGAAAAATATCCTGACGCCAAGCAAGTGTTCATCGGACCGTGCATAGCAAAGCGCAAGGAGGCGAAGAACAATCCTGATGTCGACTATGTCCTCACTTTCGAAGAGCTCGGAAGCCTGATATCCGGATACGAAATCGACATGGAAACCGCCGAGCCGTACACAATCGAATACCTTTCCGTAAAGGAAGCCCACGGATTCGCACAGACCGGAGGAGTTTCCGGCGCGGTCAAAGCTTTCCTCGGCGAAGATGTGGATGCCCAACTGATATCCGGTTTCGACAGGAAGCTTGTTCCGCTGATCAAGAGCTACGCCAAGACGAAGAAAGCCCCGGCCCGTTTCCTTGAAATGATGGCATGCCCGGAAGGTTGCATCTCCGGACCTTGCACATACAACGACAAGGTCGCCGGCCGCAAACAGCTCAACAGCGAACTCGACAAGATCGGCGAAAGCTACGCCGGCAGGTAATTCGCCCCGGCAGGCACGAAAAAGAAGAGGCCGACCTGAAAGATTTTCGTGGTCGGCCTCTCTTTTTTTGACCTGTCTCGCTTAGAAGCTGTTTAAATTTTTTTCAAACAGATTCTCAGTCAAGCCGTACATCCCAGAGGATTATGCGGTACTCGACACTTTCGAGATTGACTACCGTATCCGAATTGCAGCCGGAAACCGTGAACTCGTACCTGTCGGTATCGCTTACTGTCATCGTATAAGCCGGTTCCGGGTTGCCTGCCGCACCGCTATTGGATGCAGGACTGATGGTGGACGGGGTAATCGTACAGTCTGCCGAAAGCTTCAGGGAGCTTGTCTCCTTGTTCCATGCGACACAATAGAAAGACATCTTGGTCGTACCGGCAGGAATGGTGAACGAAGCCTCGCCGTTCTTGCTGGAAGTACCGAGTTTCAGGACTTTGTAATCCGTACCGTTTACAACGGCGTCCTGATAGTATGCATTGGCGCCGAGTTCCACTTCGACATCCCCCACGAACAGGCCCTCGCCCTCTTCGTGGCTGATATAGTATGCAGGGCCGCCCACCTGCGCCTCGCCTTCGAATTCGGCACGGGTTCCCTCGATAGTCACGATATCTCCGGCTTTGAGCCCGAGGCTTGAGAATGACTTGTCGTTGGAAGACTGCTTCGTGGCGGTAAGGCCGTATACAAGCACGCTGCCTGTTTCATCCACAAGGTGGAAATTGCCATACTCGGTATTGTACAAATCGGTGATTTCACCGGTCAACCGATAGTAGACATTCGCATCCACAGGTTTGGAAAGGAACTCTTCCACGGTTATCGAGCCGCCCGGCTGAGGAGGTTCCGGTTCGTCGCCACCGGCGTCCTGATGGCTGATGTAATAAGCCGGAGCGGTATTGCCGCCCCCTTGAGGTTCGCCATTATACTCGCCGCGTACGGTAGCGAAAGTAAGTATGTCTCCGACTTCCAGACCGAGGCTCGAGAAGGACTGGTCGTTTGTAGACTGTTTCTCGGAGGTCATACCGTAAACATAGACACTTCCGGTCTCGTCCTCAACGGTAAAGTTACCGAAAAGCGTACTTTCGATATTGGTAATGGTGCCCGTCAGCTTGTACCATACATCGGGATCCACATCGGCTTCGAGGAATTCGCCTATCGTAGCCTCTATCAGATCGCCCGGTTCAGGACCAGGTCCCGGTTCGTCGCCACCGCCGCCCTGGCCATCCTCGTGACTGATATAGTATGCAGGACCGCCTACCTGGGCCTCGCCATTGTACTCGTCACGTGTGCCTTCGATGATGACTACATCGCCTTCTTCAAGTCCGAGAGTGGAGAACGACTGGTCGTTGCGCGACTGCTTGGTCGCGGTAAGGCCGTAGACCAGCACATCCCCGGTCTCGTCCACGAGGTGGAAATTGCCATAAGTGGTATCGAACAAATCGTCGATAGTGCCTTTGAGCCTGTAATAGACACCGTCGCCGACAGGTTTGGAAAGGAATTCCGCAACAGTAATGACATCTTCCTCGACATCGCCGCCGCCCTGGCTGCCGGAGCCCGCCTGTATGACGGTAAGCGTCTCTTCGATATTTCCGGCAGTGAAAGTAATTTCAGCAGATCTTTCGGCTCCGACATTTTCCAGGACCGATATCTTTGCTTCGATCACGATATCCGAAGCCACTCCGCTTGCCGGCTCGATCACGAGCCAGTCTATGCCTTCTTCGACTGTCGCCGACCAATCCCTTGTAGGTTTGAGCAGGACGGAACCTTCCTCATTGCCCGCACCCAGCTCGAGGGTTTCCTTATTCAGATTGACTGCCGGCGCCTGCACCGGGAGTACATCACAAGCCCCCAATGCCAGCATCAGAAACGGCATGAGGACATACAACATTTTTTTGATTTTCATATTATTGCAATAAAAAACTACTATTATCCACTGAATTCAGCGGCAAAAATAATCATTCCACCATAAAACCCAAAAATATTATAATTAAAATTATATAACATCTCGGAAAAACATCGATGGAAAAAGGCCGCCCGGTATTGGGCAGCCCTTCAAAAGCGCACCTATGAGGGTGAATTCTCAAAAGGGCAATTTCTGCGTTACGCTTGAAATTCCTCCTTTGGGGTCACCATCGATATATAGGTCACTTATTTTCCGCTACGGCCCTTCCCGCACGCAAAGCCTTGATGTTAAGCTCTACCACTTCGGCTCCCTTACGGCCGAAGATGCGTTCTATGCCGTCCTCTATGTTCTTTGCGTCCATTCCCAGGAACGGCGATGCCGCTCCGAGCAACACCATGTTGGCAGCACGCGTGTTTCCGCATTCCTTCGCTATGGTATCCACATCGAGCATGACAAGGTTCCTGACTTTTGAAAGTTCCGCAATCACATTGTCGAGTTCGGGATAATTCGGAATGTTCACGAATGGTACCGAGTTGGTCACTATCCACCCTTGCGGCGAAAGATAAGGCATGTACCTCAAAGCCTCCATTGGCTCAAGGGATATGATTATGTCCGCCCCTTTGAGAGGGATGAGATCCGACAGGATGGGTTCCGAAGATATCCTGAGGTTGGACTGCACATCGCCTCCCCTCTGGCTCATCCCGTGTACTTCGGCCTGTTTGATTTTCAGTCCCTGATGGAGAGCGGCTTCTCCTATGATCGTTGCTATCGAGAGTATTCCCTGACCGCCGACGCCAGCCAAAATTATATCTTTTTTCATATCTTAAAATTTTTTATTTATTGGATGCTTCCGCTTTCTTTAAACGCGCCTTCCTGCTGTATGTCTGGATACACTCACGGCGTGGGATGATTACCGAGACTCCCTTATATTCGATTTCCTCACGGATCACATTTTCGATTTCAGGAAGATTCTTGGCCAAAGGAACGACAACCCGGATATGCTCTTTTGCGACACCGACTGCCTCGCAGATCTGTTCCAGTTTGCCTGTGCCGGCCGAATCCTGGCCGCCAGTCATGCCTGTCGTCAGGTTGTCCGAAATGACGATTGTCACATTGGCATTCGAATTGGCCGCATCAAGCAGGCCGGTGATGCCGGAATGCGTGAATGTAGAGTCCCCGATTACCGCAACCGAAGGGAAGAGGCCTGCATCGGCAGGGCCCTTGGCCATCGTAATCGAAGCGCCCATGTCGACACATGAGTTGATCGCCCTGAAAGGAGGAAGGGCTCCAAGGGTATAGCAACCTATATCGCTGAATACTCTATGGCCAGGATATTCTTCAAGCACTTTGTTGAGCGCAGTGTATACATCGCGGTGGCCGCAACCCTGGCAAAGCGCAGGAGGGCGGTTCACTACGACCTGAGGTATGGCCTCGGAAGGCACTTCGCCGAGCCCGAGCGCAGGCTTGATGTAGTCGGCATTGAGTTCTCCGGTACGAGGGACTTCCCCGGTGATACGACCCATGATCTTCTTTCCTTCATCGAGAATGCCCCTGAGGTATTCCTCGAGGAAAGGCTGGCCTTCCTCAAGTACAAGTACCGACTTGCACTCGTCCGTTATCTTCTTGATAAGCGCTTTAGGGAAAGGATACTGGGAAATCTTGAGGACAGGGTACTTGCAACCGTCCTTCATGTTTTCCATAAGATAATTGTAGGCTATACCGCAGGCTATGATGCCCATCGAATGATCCGGTCCGTCGACATACCTGTTGTAGATGCCGGTATCCGCCATCTCCTCCAACTTGTCATAATTGGCAAGCACTTCGACATATCTCTTCTTTGAAATCGCCGGGAGCAGCACCCACGGCCAATCCGGGAATCTGAGCTCTTCGTGTTTTTCCACTTCGTCATCCACTTCGACGACCGCCCTTGAGTGAGCCATCCTCGTGGTAATCCTCATCAGCACCGGAGTACGCATCTTCTCCGAAAGTTCAAGGCCGAAACGGGTCATGTCATACGCTTCCTGCTGGTTTGACGGCTCGAGGACAGGAATGAAAGCGAATTTACCATAGAACCTGGAGTCCTGCTCGTTCTGAGACGAGTGCATGGAAGGATCGTCGGCCGCTATCACAAGCACGCCTCCGTTGGCGCCGGTGATGCCCGAATTGACGAAAGCGTCGGCAGCCACATTCATGCCGACATGCTTCATGCACACTATGGCCCTCCTTCCGACATACGAAACACCGAGAGCCGCCTCCATGGCTGTCTTCTCGTTAGTACACCATTTGCTGTGCACACCGTTTTCCCTGGCTTTCCTGTTGCCCTGGATGAATTCGGTAATCTCTGTGGAAGGCGTGCCCGGATAAGCATACACTCCGGCTATGCCGGAATTTATGGCAGCCAGGGCGATTGCTTCGTCTCCCAACAATAAAAGTTTCTGTTTCATATCAAAATCTTTATTCTTTAACAAAAAATACTATTCTCGCCATCCGTTAAGATACCTTTCCTGGTCAATCGTCAAAGTATCTATCTCGAGTCCTCTCGATTCGAGTTCCATGACCGCCACCCTCTTGTCTATCTCTTCAGGGACAGGGATGACCATGTCGCCGAGCATCCGTCCTCCCGAACCGTGCTTGACGAGCCAAAGGGCGCTGAGCGCCTGTATGGCGAAGCTCATGTCCATGATTTCGGCAGGGTGTCCGTCGCCTGCGGCAAGATTGACAAGCCGTCCCTCGGCAATCACATATACGCTCCTGCCGTTGGACAGGCGATAGCCCATGATATTGTTCCTTGCCTGCCAGCTCTTGACTGCTATGCCGCGAAGACCGGCAACATCTACCTCGCAATCGAAATGCCCCGCATTGCAGCAAATGGCTCCGTCCTTCATCTTCATGAAATCCTTTTCGGTAATCACATCGTTGCATCCGGTAACCGTGACGAAGAAGTCTCCGATTTCGGCTGCCTTGTTCATCTTCATCACCTCGAATCCGTCCATTACGGCCTCAAGCGCCTTTACCGGATCGATTTCGGTCACTATGACTTCGGCCCCTAAACCTTTCGCCCTCATTGCGACTCCTTTACCGCACCAGCCGTATCCGGCCACAACGACCTTCTTGCCGGCTACTATGAGATTCGTAGTACGGTTGATGCCGTCCCACACGGACTGGCCGGTGCCATAACGGTTGTCGAAGAGATGTTTGCAGTCGGCATTGTTAACCAGCACCATCGGGAACTTAAGCATCTGTTCCCTGTTCATGGCAATAAGTCTGAGTATGCCTGTAGTTGTCTCCTCGCAACCCCCTATCACGCCGGGAAGCAACTCGGGGTATTTCATGTGAATCGTATGCACCAAATCCCCTCCGTCGTCTATGATGATATTGGGAGCAGCCTCGATGACGCTCGAAATATGCCTTTCATATTCCTCCTGGGTCGCCCCGTGCCATGCGAAAACATTCAGTCCGGCATGGACAAGAGCCGCAGCGACATCGTCCTGTGTCGAAAGAGGATTGCTTCCCGTAACGAACATCTCCGCACCCCCGGCGGCAAGCACCTTGCACAGATAGGCCGTCTTCGCCTCCAGATGGACGGAAAGGGCAACTTTGAGCCCCTCGAAAGGCCTGTCCTTAACAAATTCGTCTTCCAAAGCACGGAGCAGAGGCATATTCTGCTTCACCCACTGTATCTTCATTTCGCCGCTTTCCCAAAGCGCGGCATCCCTAATCTGACTTGACATATTACACCTTATATTAAATTCGTGGGACAAATATACGCAGAAGCCGAGAGCAGAGCAAATTTATTTGCACGCAGGCACTGTCACTTCGCGGACGGGAGGCCTTGGCCTCATGGACGCGAGGGGCAGTGCCTGCGTGCAAGCCGAAAGGCTTGCTCTGCCGAGGCGCCACCGTATTTC
>DEPW01000092.1:8292-8525 GCA_002358965.1 Bacteroidales bacterium UBA3382 | reverse complement strand
GCGCGATGGTACCGACGCGCACGTCACCCCTGTAAAAGAAAAGGGGCTTGACTTTGAAGCCTCGCCCCTGTATCTTCTCGATTATCTGAAAAAACAGTTGTTATTCAATCGTCTCTCCTTTGGCGGAAAAACTCCTGAGACTGTCTTTAGAGGTTACGATCAGATCCCCGTATTCCCTCTGCCCCGTACCTGCCGGGATAAGGTGTCCGCAGATCACATTTTCCTTCAGACCT
>DEPW01000092.1:8006-8223 GCA_002358965.1 Bacteroidales bacterium UBA3382 | reverse complement strand
GTTTCCTGGAATGAAGCGGCCGACATGAAACTGTTGGTCCTCAACGCAGCGCGGGTGATACCCTGGAGCACCTGATTCGAGGTGGCAGGTATGGCATCCCTCGATTGGACGAGACGGAGATCCTGCCTTCTGAGCGAGGTGTTTTCATCTCTCAATTCGCGGAGCGTAACTATCATACCTGGCTTAAGCCTTGTGGAATCGCCGGCATCGGTGATGA
>DEPW01000092.1:6461-7909 GCA_002358965.1 Bacteroidales bacterium UBA3382 | reverse complement strand
TTCCTCATCATCTGCCTTACGATGATTTCGAAATGCTTGTCGTTAATCTTAACACCTTGCATGCGGTAAACGCTCTGTATCTCGTTCACGATGTATTCCTGGACTTTGATAGGTCCTTGGATTGCAAGTATGTCGGTAGGCGAAACCGCACCGTCGGACAAACGCATTCCAGCTTTCACATAGTCGTTTTCCTGTACGAGTATCTGCTTGGAGAGCGGTACCAGGTAGGCTTTCTTTTCGCCGGACTTGCTCTGGATGATGATTTCGCGGTTTCCTCTCTTGACCTTGCCCATGATGACTTCTCCGTTGATTTCGGAAACGATGGCAGGATTGGAAGGATTGCGCGCTTCGAAGAGTTCGGTGACGCGAGGAAGACCTCCGGTGATATCCCCGGATTTTCCTATCGCCCTCGGAATCTTGATAATCACATCGCCGATATTGATTTCGGCACCGTCCTCTACCATGATATGCGCTCCGACAGGAAGGTTGTACTGCTTGATGTCGTTGCCGTCCTTGTCCAGGATATGTATCGTCGGGTTCTTGGATTTGTCACGGGATTCGATGATTACTTTCTCTTTGTGGAGAGAGTATTCGTCGGCTGCTTCTTCCCTGTATGTAACACCTTCGATAAGGCTGTCGTACTGGGCGCGGCCCGAAGTCTCGACTATGGTAACAGCATTGTAAGCATCCCATTCGCAAATCTTGTCCCCTTTGCTTACCTTGTCGCCATTGCCTTTGTACAAAGTCGAGCCGTAAGGCACATCGTACTGCGAAAGGGTTATCCCGGTATTTTCGTCAATGACCCTTACCTCGGTCGTACGGCTGACAACAATCGTACGGTCCTTATCGCCGTCCTTGCTCTGGATAGTCCTAAGGTCCTCGAATTCGAGACGACCGTCATATTTGGCAATGATTTCGCTTTCCGATGCGGTGCTGGAAGCCGTACCACCGACATGGAATGTACGGAGAGTCAGCTGCGTACCCGGTTCGCCGATAGACTGTGCGGCGATGACGCCTACGACTTCGCCTTTCTCGACCATCCTTCCGGTCGCAAGGTTGCGCCCGTAACATTTTGCACATACGCCTTTACGCGAATCGCAAGTAAGTACCGAACGGATTTCAACCTGCTCTATAGGAAGGCTCTCGATCAGATCGGCTATGTCCTCGGTAATCTCTTCTCCGGCCCTGATTATGAGTTCGCCGGTAAGAGGATTGTAAATGTCATGTACGGAAGTACGGCCGAGTATCCTTTCGCCGAGTGTCTCGACGACCTCATCCTTGTTTTTGACAGCCGTAGCTATGAGTCCCCTCAATGTGCCGCAATCTTCTTCATTGATTATGACATCATGCGACACATCCACGAGACGGCGGGTCAGATATCCGGCATCGGCAGTCTTCAAAGCCGTATCGGCAAGACCTTTGCGGGCTCCGTGGGTGGAGATGAAGTA
>DEPW01000092.1:0-6434 GCA_002358965.1 Bacteroidales bacterium UBA3382 | reverse complement strand
CCCTCCTTGAAGTTGGAGAGGATAGGGTTCTCGATGATTTCAGCACCCTGCGAACCTGATTTCTGAGGCTTGGCCATAAGTCCTCGCATACCGCAGAGCTGACGGATCTGCTCTTTGGAACCGCGGGCCCCGGAGTCAAGCATCATGAATACAGGGTTGAAACCTTGCTGGTCGTTGGAGATACGCTGCTCGACTATCTTCGTCAACTTGTTGTTGACCGTAGTCCACAAGTCGATTATCTTGTTGTAACGCTCGTTATTGGTTATATAACCCATTCCGTAATTACCCATGATCTCGCTTACGGTCTTGTAACCGTTCTCGACAAGATCTTTCTTTTCTTCCGGAATAATTACATCGCCGAGGTTGAAGGAAAGGCCGCCTTTGAAGGCCATCGTATAACCGAGGTTCTTGATATCGTCAAGGAACTGTGCCGTACGGGCGACGCTTGTGGCCTTCAGCACATTGGAAATGATGTCGCGGAGGTTCTTCTTGGTAAGGAGCGTATTGATATAGCCCACTTCCTTAGGAACGAGCTGGTTGAATATCACCCTGCCGACAGTGGTCTTGATCATGGAAGCCTTGCCGTCTTTGTCTATATATCGTACTTCGATATTGGCATGCATGTCCACTGCCTTTTCATTGAGGGCGATGATTACTTCCTCAGGCCCGTAGAATTTCATACCCTCTCCTTTGGCGCCTTCACGCTGCTTGGTGATGTAGTAAAGGCCAAGCACCATGTCCTGCGACGGCACGGTGATCGGAGCTCCATTGGCAGGATTGAGGATATTGTGCGAACCCAACATCAGCAACTGCGCTTCAAGGATGGCGGCGTTACCCAGAGGAAGATGTACTGCCATCTGGTCGCCGTCGAAGTCCGCGTTGAATGCCGTACATGCCAGCGGATGAAGCTGGATTGCCTTGCCTTCGATGAGTTTCGGCTGGAAAGCCTGGATACCGAGCCTGTGAAGCGTAGGCGCACGGTTCAACAATACCGGATGGCCTTTCATCACATTTTCGAGTATGTCCCATATTACAGGATCCTTCCTGTCCACAATCTTCTTCGCCGATTTGACTGTCTTCACTATGCCTCTTTCGATAAGTTTCCTTATGATGAAAGGCTTGTAAAGCTCGGCAGCCATGAACTTAGGAAGACCGCACTCGTGCATTTTCAGTTCAGGCCCCACGACGATGACAGAACGCGCGGAATAATCGACACGCTTACCGAGCAGGTTCTGACGGAAACGGCCCTGCTTGCCTTTAAGGCTGTCCGACAAAGACTTCAATGCCCTGTTCGCTTCAGTCTTGACGGCATTGGATTTTCTGGAATTGTCGAAGAGCGAGTCGACTGCCTCCTGAAGCATTCGTTTCTCGTTACGGAGAATCACTTCCGGAGCCTTGATTTCAATAAGTCTCTTAAGGCGGTTGTTCCTTATGATCACCCTTCTGTAAAGGTCGTTAAGATCGGATGTCGCAAAACGGCCTCCGTCGAGAGGCACCAAAGGCCTGAGATCCGGCGGAATGACAGGTATGATCTTCATGATCATCCATTCCGGCCTGTTCACATCCCTCGACTCGCGGAAAGCCTCGATGACACTGAGGCGCTTGAGGGCCTCGGCTTTCCTCTGCTGCGAAGTCTCGGTCTCTATCTTGTAGCGGAGGTCGTATGAAAGCTGGTCGTAATCCACCTTTTTCAGCATATCGTAGATTACTTCCGCACCCATGCCGGCTACGAACTTTTCCGGATCGTCTTCGGGCAATGTCCTGTTTTCTTCAGGCAACTTGTCGAGCAAGTCGAGGTACTCGTCCTCGGAAAGCAGATCACCGTTGGATACTCCGAAATCGGATGCCGCACCGGCGTTCACCACGATATATTTTTCATAATATATGATAGCTTCGAGCTTCTTGGACGGTATGCCGAGAAGATATCCGATCTTGTTCGGATTCGAACGGAAATACCAGATGTGCGCGACAGGGACGGTGAGCTTGATATGTCCCATCCTTTCACGGCGCACCTTCTTTTCAGTCACCTCGACGCCGCATCTGTCACAGATGATGCCACGGTAACGAATCCTCTTATATTTTCCGCAATGGCACTCGTAATCTTTTGTAGGACCGAAGATCCGCTCACAAAAGAGACCGTCACGCTCCGGCTTGTATGTCCTGTAGTTAACGGTTTCAGGCTTGAGTACTTCTCCCGAAGACCTTTCGTATATCTCTTCAGGGGATGCCAGGCTTATACTGATCTGAGTGAAATTGCTTTTGACTTTATTATCTTTTTTCATCTCTTAACTGATTGTCCTAAAATTTGTCAACTACTTTACATTACTGGAGCTTGACACTGAGTCCGAGGCCTCTGAGCTCATGCAGAAGCACATTCAACGACTCTGGAATGCCAGGAGCAGGCATCGGATCGCCTTTGACGATTGCCTCGTATGCCCTTGAACGGCCTGTAACATCGTCAGACTTCACCGTAAGTATTTCCTGCAGAGTATGAGCGGCACCGAACGCTTCGAGCGCCCAGACTTCCATCTCTCCGAAACGCTGGCCTCCGAACTGCGCCTTACCTCCGAGAGGCTGCTGCGTGATAAGCGAGTAAGGGCCTATCGAACGGGCATGCATCTTGTCGTCAACCATATGGCCGAGCTTGATCATGTAGATCACTCCGACAGTCGCAGGCTGGTCGAACCAATCGCCGGTACCGCCGTCGCGCAGATATGTCTTTCCGTATCTCGGAAGTCCCGCCTTGTCAGTGTACTCACAAATGTTTTCGAGGCTCGCACCGTCGAAGATAGGCGTGCTGAAAGTAAGTCCGAGCTCCTTCCCGGCCCAGCCCAGTACGGTTTCGTATATCTGTCCCAGGTTCATACGCGAAGGCACGCCGAGAGGGTTGAGCACGATGTCCACAGGAGTACCGTCCGAAAGGAACGGCATGTCTTCATCGCGAACTATCTTGGCCACGATGCCTTTGTTACCGTGACGGCCGGCCATCTTGTCGCCCACGCGTATCTTACGCTTCTTGGCCACATAGACCTTCGCAAGTTGCATGATCCCGGTAGGAAGCTCGTCACCTATGGTTATATTGTACTTCTGCCTCTTCAATTCGGCATCATACTCCTTATAGGCTATGACATAGTTGTTTATGAGAGTCTTTATGAGCTCGTTGCAATGTTCGTCCGTCGTCCATCCCGTAGGATCTATGTTTTCATAGTTTATCGAATAAAGCAGAGAGTCTTCGACTTTCGCGCCCGCCGGGTTGAGTTCCACACCGTAAAGGTCCGAAATGGCGTTGGTGGTCTTCCCTGCAAGCAAAGCGCTGAGCTTTCCGATGAACTTGTCACGCAACAGGGCAACTTTGCGGTTGAACGCGTCCTCGGCAAGTTCGATTTTAAGTTTTGCATCCTTGCGTGCGTCCCTCTTGGATTTGTCCTTGTCGGTAGTCGCAGCTACTTTCGAATACAAAGCCTTGTTTATGATGGTACCGCTGAGCGAAGGCGAAGCCTTGAGGGAAGCGTCCTTCACGTCTCCGGCCTTGTCGCCGAATATGGCCCTCAAGAGCTTTTCTTCCGGAGAAGGGTCGCTTTCACCCTTAGGAGTAGTCTTACCGATAAGGATGTCACCCGGTTCGACATTCGCGCCTATCCTGATGATACCGTTTTCATCAAGCTCTTTCGTAGCCTCTTCGCTGACATTAGGTATGTCGGAAGTGAGTTCTTCCATGCCCCTCTTCGTGTCGCGGACTTCCATTATGTATTCGTCCACATGTATGGAGGTGAGGATATCTTCACGGATGACCTTTTCCGAAAGCACGATTGCATCCTCGAAATTGTATCCCTTCCATGGCATGAAGGCCACCTTGAGGTTGCGTCCGAGAGCGAGTTCGCCGTTGCGGGTAGCATAACCCTCTGTCATGATGTCGCCGGCTTCCACCCTGTCTCCCTTGCGTACTATCGGTTTCAGGAATATGGATGTGCTCTGGTTGGTCTTCCTGTATATCGGAAGTTTGTATACGGTGACCTCAGGAGAAAAACTTACAAATCTTTCCTCGTCGGTCATATCGTATTTCACATGTATTTCACGGGCATCGACATATACGACCTCTCCGCCGCGTTCCGCAACTACCTGCGTACGGGAGTCACGGCAGACACGGGCTTCAAGTCCGGTTCCCACGATAGGCGCTTGCGGAGCGATGAGCGGCACTGCCTGGCGCATCATGTTGGATCCCATCAACGCACGGTTGGCATCGTCGTGCTCAAGGAAAGGTATGAGGGAAGCGGCGATCGATGCGATCTGGTTTGGAGCGACATCCATCAGCTGGACATCGTCTTTGGTAACGACTGGGAAATCCGCTTCTTCACGGCACTGGATCCTCTCCGTGAGGATATTTCCGTCGTCATCCATCTCCACATTTGCAAGAGCCACCCTCTTGTGTTCCTCTTCTTCGGCGCTCATGTAGACATAGCCGGTTTCGCTGAGGTCGACGACGCCGTTCTCGACTTTGCGGTAAGGCGTCTCAATGAAACCGAGATCGTTAATGCGCGCATATACGCACAATGACGAAATAAGACCGATGTTAGGACCTTCCGGAGTCTCTATAGGACAAAGCCTGCCATAATGGGTGTAGTGCACGTCCCTGACTTCGAATCCGGCCCTGTCACGCGAAAGTCCTCCCGGGCCGAGGGCCGAAAGACGGCGCTTGTGCGTCATCTCAGCCAAAGGATTGGTCTGGTCCATGAACTGCGACAGCTGGCTTGTTCCGAAAAACGAATTGATTACGGAAGACAGTGTCTTTGCGTTGATGAGGTCTATCGGAGCGAAAACCTCGTTGTCCCTTACATTCATCCTCTCCCTGATAGTCCTTGCCATCCTTGAAAGTCCCACGCTGAACTGGTTGGCAAGCTGCTCGCCCACTGTCCTGATACGACGGTTGCTCAAATGGTCGATATCGTCGACAATCGCTTTCGAATTTATCAGTTGGATGAGATATTTGATTATCTCGATGATGTCTTCTTTGGTGAGGACGCGGACATTATCCGGAGTCTTGAGATTCAGTTTCTTGTTAAGACGGTAGCGTCCCACCTCGCCAAGATCGTATCTCTTGTCCGAGAAGAAGAGTTTCTCGATCACATCGCGCGCGGTCGCCTCATCAGGCGGTTCCGAGTTACGCAACTGCTTGTAGGTATAATTTATCGCTTCCTTCTCGGTATTGCAAGTATCTTTCTGAAGGGTATTGTGGATGATTGCGTATTCGTTCGCATTCGCATCCTCCCTGTGTATGAGGATCGTACTTACTCCTGACTCGATGATTGCGTCTATCACGCTCTCGTCGATCTGGGCTTCGCGTTCCACCACGACCCTCGTCCTTTCAATGTAGACGACTTCACCCGTATCTTCATCTACAAAATCTTCGTTCCATGTGGTAAGGACCCTGGCAGCTAGTTTCTTACCCATGTAATTCTGAAGATTTTCGCGGGTAGCCTCGACTTCATCCGCGAGGCCGAAAATATTTATGATGTCCTTGTCGCTTTCGAAGCCGATAGCTCTCAAAAGCGTGGTTACAGGCAACTTTTTCTTCCTATCTATGTACGCATACATGACATTGTTGATGTCAGTAGCGAATTCTATCCACGAACCTTTGAACGGAATAATCCTGGCTGAATAAAGTTTGGTTCCGTTGGCATGCACGCTCTGTCCGAAAAACACGCCAGGCGAACGGTGCAACTGCGATACTACGATGCGTTCCGAACCGTTAATCACAAAAGTACCTGCAGGAGTCATATAAGGGATTGTGCCCAGATAGACATCCTGTATCTCAGTATCGAAATCCTCATGCTCGGCATCCGTACAATAGAGCTTCAGCTTGGCTTTCAACGGCACGCTGTATGTCAGGCCGCGATCCAAACACTCTTCGATTGAATAACGCGGAGGATCGATGAAATAATCTATGAATTCCAACACGAAATTGTTTCTCGTATCGGTAATCGGGAAAGTCTCCTGGAAGACCTTGTACAGTCCTTCGTTTCTCCTGTTTTCGGCCGTGGTATCCAATTGGAAAAAATCCTTGAACGACTTCAACTGTACTTCGAGAAAATCCGGATAATCCAGAAGCGATTTCGAAAGCGCGAATGAGATACGCTGATTATTAGTCTTTTGCGACATTATTTATATTATGATTGAAAAGAAAAACTTAATACGACAAAAAGGATTAGAGCCCTAAAAGCCCTAATCCTGAATACATTCCCTTCGAGAGGGGGAGAAATTTATTTAATTTCAACTTCTCCACCGGCCTCTTCGATAGCAGCTTTGATAGCTTCTGCGTCTGCCTTAGATATTTTCTCTTTAATCTTGGCTTTAGGTGCCTGGTCTACAAGGTCCTTAGCTTCTTTAAGACCAAGACCGGTGATTTCCTTAACGGCCTTAACGACCTGAAGTTTAGC
>DEPW01000115.1:43454-45863 GCA_002358965.1 Bacteroidales bacterium UBA3382 | reverse complement strand
GGTACGCGTTGACGAAGTCAGGACATAAAGACCGAGGCCGGCTCAAAGTGACGCCGGCCTCGTCTTTGCTATGCCTCGTCTTTGCTATGCCTTCTTTTTACGCCCCGCCACTGCCAGCAGTACGCCCAGGACTACGCCCAACAATGCCGCAAACAGAGGTCTCGCACCCGCAGGAAGCAGGAAAGTGACCGTATGCGCCGGAAACCAGAACAGAGGGATGGTCTTCTTGAAGACAAAACCCCACTGTGCTTTCCAGTCTATCCGAGAAAATGCCTCCGCCATCGGTATCGGCCTTACCAGAGCCCGCAACGATCCTCCGTTGCTGGATATGTGGATATCGGTAATCTTATGCAAGGTCATGAATACCGGTGCGAAAATCGAGTTCATCGCAACCGATATGCAGAAAGCGACAAGCACCTTCCCCCATGTCATATCGCCGGCAAAGTCCGCGCCGGCTCCCTTGTATCCCATATATTCCAGAAATACAGGGACTCCGTTGGAAAATATGATCATGGCCATGTTGATACCCATGCCCAGTATGCCCCATACGATCATTTTCGGCAATACCCCGAAGCCTTCGGGGCAATATCGGCCGCGGCTGATGCGTGAGCCCAACATCTCGCCGAGAGTGGAAAGAAGGGCGAATTTGATGAAACTCATCACCATCCCGTGCGCGGAATTGAAGGATTCATAGGCCTCGTAAAGCGGTCTTACGAGGAAAAACGGCAGGAATATCGCCACAAGGACTGCCGCAAACAATAGGTCGTATCTGTTTAAACGCATGATTGTCAATAAAAAACGCGTCGCAGCGATTGCAAGTCATTGCGGCGCATTGGATTTGTCTTTTCGGCCGTATCCCGTCAGAATGCGTACCTTACCGACAGCGAAGGTACAAGTCCGGAATAAACGGCGCTTTCCCAGAACCAGGAGTGTTTGCTGTTAACCCCGAAACCTATTACAGGCCTGAAGCTCGCACCGAGCTGCAGACCGAAATCGAAAGTATAGTGCAGACCTACCTGTCCGACGACACCAAGGACGAAACCTCCATGATAACCGGTTGAAAGGCCCGGGCCTGCAAACCATTCCCATTCGCCACGGGAAGTCCAATCGGGCTTAGCAAACACGAAATTGTAGGTAGCGGTCGCCACCGCTCCGAGATGTCCCCAATATGCCAGACCGAAATCGGCCTCGACAAAATTAGGATAACCGTTCTGGCCGGCAGCCAATGAATGCTGGTAACTGGCCTCTAAACCGAATGCCCCCCATCTTCCGCCGACGGCCTTAGGCTGGGCATCCGAAATTGCAGGGATGCAAAGAATCAGAGCCGCTGCAATGAAAATCATCTTTTTCATGATATTTTTTTATTAAAATAAGAAGCTGTTTAAATTTTATTCAAAAATAATTTTATGGCAGCGATATGCATCATGGCTTCGTGCGTGTCAGCCCTGTATTCGTAGTCAATGGTCAGCCTCCTGAAGTTTTCAAGCCAGGAGAAAGTGCGCTCGACAATCCANNAAGAATCAGAGCCGCTGCAATGATGATAAACTTTTTCATAATAATAATGAATGTTAAAATTAATGTCTATTCAAATGTCACAAGACACAAAGATAGCGATTAATTCCGTTTTTCAACAGGAATAAAAGATTATTCCTTAACTTGCGGCCAAATTGAGACAGGACATGAAAACGGATATCAAGAAAATACTCTTCGTCTGCCTGGGGAACATCTGCCGTTCGCCGGCGGCAGAAGAAATCCTGAGGGCAAAGGCCTCCGAAGCAGGCACGGAACTGTATGTAGATTCGGCAGGCACCTACAACGGGCACAAAGGGCAGCTCCCCGACAGGAGGATGTACGGGGCCGCCAAGGAACGGGGATACTTGTTAACACACAGGGCGCGGCCTGTGAGCATTGCCGACTTCCTGGACTTCGACATGATAGTGGCCATGGACGACGACAACTATGAAACGCTCAGATCGCTCGCGCCGGATCCCGGAAGCGAAAACAAAGTGGTACGCATCAGGGATTTTTTCAGTCCCGGATGTGGGCAGACTTATGTGCCCGACCCGTATTATTCGGGGAACGAAGGCTTCGAGTATGTGCTTGACCTGCTGGAAGACGCTTGCGGCAATCTGCTTAAATCCCTTTCCCGCGCTTGCCCCGTTTAGCATTTTTCCGCACCTTCGGCCGAGGGGCAGGCTGTTCGACGGATACGAGTTCGAAATCAAGAAGCCGCTGCTCGAGATTTGCACGGCTGACCTTGATCTTCACCTTGTCGCCGAGCATGAATACCGTATGGCTCCTCTTCCCTACTATGCGGTAATTTTCCTCATCAAACTCATAATAGTCGCCGGCTATGTCCCTCAGGGCGACCATCCCTTCTATCTTGGTAGGCTCGATTTCGACATACAT
>DEPW01000115.1:43207-43388 GCA_002358965.1 Bacteroidales bacterium UBA3382 | reverse complement strand
CCGACCTTGTCCTGCATGAACTCTACGAGTTTGTATTTGATACTCGTGCGTTCCGCATCCGTGGCAAGCTGCTCTCGCTGTGAACAGTATTCGCAAAGCTTTTCATAATATTTTTTGTTCTGCGAACGGCTTCCTTCCAGGTACTTCGCCAATAGGCGGTGGACCATCATGTCGGGATAAC
>DEPW01000115.1:0-43165 GCA_002358965.1 Bacteroidales bacterium UBA3382 | reverse complement strand
TCCGTAATGCCCGCAATTGTCGGTGGTATAGTGGGCACGCGCCATGCATCTTAATGCAAGCAGCTCTATGACATCGGATTCGGGCTTGCCGGCAGATGCCGCGAACAAGCTGTTGAGCGATGCCGCTATTTCCCTTCCGTTTCCGGCAGGACCGAGTTTGTAACCGAAATTGCCCACAAACCTGCGGAGCGAATCGAGCTTTTCGGCATTCGGCTCTTCATGGACGCGGTAAACNNAGCAGTTCTATGGCGTTGAATTCCGGCTTGTCCTTGGCGGCGGCAAAAAGTCCGTTCAGCTCTTTCGATATCTCCTTGCCGGTGCCTGTAGGGCCGAGGGTATAGCCGAAATTATGGACAAACGAACGCAGATTCTCCAGTTTCTCCTGATTCGGTTCATCGTGGACACGATAGACGAATGTCTTCTTCTGCCTTGCGACAAATTCCGCCACACTCCTGTTGGCAAGCAGCATGAACTCCTCTATCAGCCAGTTGGCCTCTTTGGAAACTTTCTGGCGCACATCGACGGGCCTTCCCTTCTCATCGACTATCACCTTCATCTCGGGACGGTCGAAACTGATGGCGCCTGATCTGAAACGGGCGTCGCGGAGTTTCATCGCAATCGAAAAACTGGCAAGCACGGCTTCTTTCAGAGCCGGATACAAAGGATCGCCAGGACGGGGATCGAAATCGGTAAAGGTTTCAGGGACAACCCCTTCGATAATCCTTTGGGCGGCATCGTAATCGAAACGGAAATCGGACCTTATCACCGTACGGCCGAGCCAATGCTCGATTACGGCCCCTTGATCATTCATGACGAACACTGCCGAAAAACAGAGTTTGTCTTCGCCCGGCCTGAGCGAGCACAGCCTGTTTGAAAGGATCTCCGGCAACATCGGGACCGTCCTGTCCACCAGATATACCGAAGTGCCCCTGCTCAGAGCCTCCTTGTCTACAATCGAATCCGGTTTCACATAATGCGTAACATCCGCTATATGGACTCCTATCTCCCATAAGCCTTCGCCCTTCTTGCGCACAGACAGGGCATCATCGAAATCCTTCGCATCCGACGGGTCTATGGTAAAGGTCAGCACATCCCGGAAATCCTTCCTTTTCGAGAACTCTTTGTCATTCAAGTCGTCGCCTATGGAGTTGGCGGCATCTTCAACCTGCTTTTCAAAACGGTAAGGAAGTTCGTACTCGGCAAGGATCGCATGCATCTCGGTGTCGTTCTCTCCCGGATTTCCCAGGATGTCGACGATTTCGCCTACCGGCTCGGGATCTCTGCGTTCCCATCTGACAATGCGGACGGCCACCTTCATGCCTGAAGAAGCCCCTTTGCGCAGCACATCCTCGTATGGAACCGATATGTCATAAGGCATTACGCGGCTTTCCATGAGCACCCATGCCTTTTCGCCCACGATATGCAGGATGCCTACGAACGGCTTCCGGGAGCGCTCGACGACAGCAATGACTTCGCCCTCCGCATGCCCGGCAGGCCGTTTTCCCTTCGCAGAACCTTTGCGGCCTTTCGTCTCCTTGCGGACGGCCACCCTGACGATATCCCCGTTGAGGGCGCCGTGCATTTTCGAAGCTTTTACGAATATATCTTCTTCCTCTCCGTCCACTATGACGAAACCGTATCCTTCACGGGTCATCTGGACCTTTCCTGTCACCTGCGGCATCTGAGGCCTTTCTCGCTTTTCTGTTCTCCTTTTTGACATGTCAGATTTCATTAATTTCGCAAATTTAGAACAATTGTTGACAAAAAATCCCTGCAAGTTCTTAAATTTGCAGTCCGTTTTAATTATTAAAGGAAAATATGAACAAAAAAGTCTTATTAATGATACTCGACGGCTGGGGAGAGGGCAAAAAGGACAAATCCGACGCCATCCATACGGCCGGCACGCCTTACATAGACAGCCTCAGGGCGAAATATCCGATGTCCCACCTTATGGCCTGCGGACAATATGTGGGACTCCCGGCAGGACAGATGGGCAATTCCGAAGTCGGACATCTCAACCTCGGCGGAGGAAGGATCGTCTATCAGGATCTCGTCAAAATCAACATGGCCTGCGACAAGCATGCGCTGCTCGAAAATGCTGAAATCAAAGCCTTGTACGAATATGTGCGCAACGGAGGCCACAAGCTGCATTTCATGGGGCTCACATCTAACGGAGGCGTACACAGCTCATTGTCACACCTTTACGAATTCCTTTCCGTGGCAGCCTCATACGGCCTTGAAGAAGTCTATGTACACTGCTTCATGGACGGGAGAGACTGCGACCCGAAAAGCGGAAAAGGCTTCATAGAGGACCTTGAGACGAAAATGTCCGAAACCACAGGGAAGGTCGCCACTGTCTGCGGGCGTTATTACGCCATGGACCGCGACAAGAGATGGGATCGCATAAAAATGGCTTACGACATGCTGACCGAAGGCCGCGGAGAGGCTTTCCGCTCGGCTGCGGAAGGCGTGCAGGCCTCATACGACAACGATGTGACCGACGAGTTCATAAAGCCGATAGTCGTTGTGGACGGGAACGGAAAGCCTACGGCCACGATCGGAAAAGGGGATGCGGTGGTATTCTTCAATTTCCGCAACGACCGTGCGCGCGAAATCACCCAGGTGCTCACACAGGAGGACATGCCTGAATACGGAATGAATACCATTCCTCTGTATTATTGCTGCATGACACCGTATGACGACAAATTCAAGGGAGTCCATATCCTCTTCGACAAGGAAAAGGTACCCGAGACCCTCGGAGAGGTCGTATCGAAAGCAGGGCGCAGGCAATTGCGCATCGCCGAAACCGAAAAATACGCCCATGTGACATTTTTCTTCTCCGGCGGCCGCGAGGAAGAGTTTCCGGGAGAAAAACGCATACTGATTCCGTCTCCGAAAGTAGCCACATACGACCTCAAACCCGAAATGAGCGCACCTGAAGTGGCCGAAGCGCTCGTAAAGGAACTCGACACCAAAGAAGAGGACCTGATCGTACTCAATTTCGCAAACGGCGACATGGTAGGACACACAGGGGTATATGAGGCTATCTGCAAGGCAGTGCGCACAGTCGATTCATGCGTTGAAAAAGTCGTGACGGCAGCCATCAAGGACGGCTACACGGTATTGCTTACTGCCGACCACGGCAATGCCGATCATGCCATTAACGACGACGGCACCCCTAACACGGCACACTCGCTGAATCCTGTACAGTTCATCGTCATAGACGATGACATCAAATCCGTACGCGACGGCAAACTGGCGGATGTCGCCCCTACCATACTTAAGCTGATGGGGATACCCCAGCCTGCCGAGATGACCGGAGAGAGTTTGGTGTAACCGACCCGGCGACTATTTCCCGTATTCGGAAGCCATCTCGAACTCGAGTACGCCGCCGGCAAGTATGTCTGAATATGAAATAGTCCGTCCTTCATGTTTCTTCCCGTTAAGGCGCACGGACCTGACATAGCGGTTCTCCGCGCTCACTCCCGGAGCCTTGATTTCGAAAGTCTTCCCGTTTTCAAGATTCACCTTGATATATGGAAGGTACGGAGCCGCCAGCACATACTCGCCTGTCCCCGGGCATACCGGATAGAAACCCATTGCCGAAAATATGTACCATGCCGACATCTGGCCGCAGTCATCGTTGCCGCACAGACCGTCTATCCTGTTGACATACATCCTGTCCATTATCTCCCTCTGCCAGTAGTGGGTCTTCCATGGTTGGGAAGTCCATGCGTAAAGGAAGGCTACATGATGGCTCGGCTCGTTACCGTGCACATAGCCGCCGAGTATGCCCTCGCGGGTCACATCTTCCGTTTCGGCAAAGAAACTGTCAGGCAGATGCATGGTGAAAAGCGAATCGAGATTGGCGATGAACCGATCCTCGCCTCCCATCAGCCTGATCAGTTCGGGAACATCATGAGGCACGAAGAACGAGTAGTTAAGCGAGTTGCCCTCTATGAAGCCCTGGCCGTGGGTGCTTTGCAGGTCGAAGTCCTCTTTGAACCGGCCGTCACGGTAACGCGGACGGGCATGGAGAGTCTCGGTATCGAAGATGTTTTTGTAATTTTCAGACCTCGTCTTATAGACAGCGGCAACCGACGAATCGCCTGCAGCCAGAGCCGTCCTGTAGACCGCCCAGTCGTCATATGCGTATTCGAGGGTGACCGAAGCCGAACTTGCCGAAGCCTCGATTGGCACATATCCGAGTTCGAGCATATCCGCAATACCCTCGTAATAAGGAAGATTGGAACTGCGGACCATGGCATCCAAAGCCCTTCGGCCGTCCACCGGTATGCCTGTCGCGATGGCATCGGCGAGGATAGGCACGCTGTGATAGCCGATCATGCACCAGTTTTCATTGGCACAATGGCTCCATACCGGCAGCGCCCCATGCACGCTCTGTTCCGAATGCGCAAGCAACGACTCCATCATCTCGCGGCTGCGCTCCCTCTGAATCAGATTGTATAGCGGATGCAGGGCCCGGAAAGTGTCCCAGGTCGAAAAAATCGTATAGTTCGTAAAGCCTTCGGCCTGATGGATATTTCCGTCCACTCCCCTGTAACGGCCATCGACATCCATATAGACAGAAGGATTGATCATCGTATGGTACAAAGATGTATAGAACATGGCCAGCCCATCATCGCTTCCTTCGGCCTCAATTACCGAAAGCGCATCGTTCCATGCATCATGAGCCTCCCGAGCCAACTGCGCGAAATCTTTCCCGGAAGTCTCGGCGCGGAGATTCCTCAAAGCCCCGTCCGTCCCGGTAGCGGAAAGGGCCACCTTGATTTCGAGTTCACGCGATTCGGAAGGATCGAACTCGAACCAGGCCGCAATCTTCCTTCCGGCAATTTCGGGAAAATTGCGCTTGGTATCGAAACGCCTGTAAAATCCGTTGTACAGGACTTTGCCGAACTCCTCGTAGCCGTAATCGCGTATGGGACGGGAAAATTCGATTGCGAAATATACATAATTCGTCCGCGCCCAGCCGTTTGTTATCCTGTAACCGGTTACAAGCGTGTCGTTTTCGACACGGATCTGCGCCCAAAGCGTCTTTCCGTCGTAATTGTATATCCCGTGTATCAGATCGAGGATTATGCGCTGCTCCCCGGCATCTTCAGCATAGGTATACCGGTGTACTCCCGTCCTGGGCGTGGCCGTAAGCTCTGCAAGGATTCCGTAATCGTCAAGGTAAGCCTTGTAATATCCGGGACGGGCCTGCTCGTTTTCATGCGAGAAACGGGATCTGTAACCGCTGTCAGGGTCTTCTTTCGTCCCGGGCCTGAGTTTCAACGGCCCTGTCGCAGGCATTATCAGCACATCGCCCAGGTCCGAATGCCCTGTTCCGCTGAAATGCGTATGGCTGAACCCAACTATGGTATTGTCCGCATACTGATAGCCCGCACAATACTCATAAGCCTTCGGCTGATAGACTCCGTCGATGTTATGAGGCACCGTATCGGTATCCGGGCTTAACTGCACTCCTCCGAACGGATAGCATGCTCCCGGAAAGACATGCCCCATTTTCGATGTCCCTGTCATAGGATTCACCCACCTGGTAAAATCGTTCTGTCCCATAGCGTTTTGTGGAAAAAACAGCGATACCGCGGCAAAGGCCGCAAGCGATATCAAAGTGATTTTCATTACATGTTTTGTTTTAAAGCCGTGGTATCATCGTATTGCCTCTGCAACTCCGCCAGCTTTTCATACAACTCTTCTTGAATCCCGGAATATTCCTCTTTTCCGTAAAGATTGTGCATCTCATGCGGGTCTTCTTCCAAGTCGTAGAGTTCCCAGGAATCAATGTCACCGTAAAAATGCATCAGTTTGTAACGGTCGGTACGGACTCCGTAATGGCGACGCACCGCATGTTCTCCGGGATATTCGTAATAATGATAATACAAGGCGTCCCTCCAGCCTCCTTCAGGGGCCTTGCCGTCCTTGAGGAACGACAGGTAGGACTCTCCCTGTATGTCTTCGGGTACTTGCACTCCGGCCGCCTCCAGAAAGGTCGGTGCATGGTCTATGTTCTGCACGAGCGCATCCACTTCGCCACGGTATCCTCCCGGGTAACGCACGAGCATCGGGGTGCGGAAAGACTCCTCATACATGAAACGCTTGTCGAACCAGCCGTGTTCGCCCATATAGAACCCCTGGTCCGAAGTATAGACTATGATGGTGTTGTCCCACAGACCGTTTTGCTGGAGATAATCTATCACCCTGCCGACATTCCTGTCTACCGAACGGATTACGCTGAGGTAGTCGAGCATGTAACGGCGATACTTCCACTCGGCCAGATCTTCTCCGCTCAGGCCGCTTTCCTTGAACTCTTCGATGACAGGGTCGTAATATGCATCCCATGCCTTTTTCTGTTCGGGATCCATGCGGGAGTAGATTGCGCGGCCGTACTCCTCAAGAGAGGTGTCGGTATGGATTTCGCCTTCCTTGTCGGCCATCTTCAGGTCGTAGACCAGATCCATGTGGCGAGCTATCTCCATTTCCTGGGCGGCGGCCGCAGGACGGCCCTGATA
Organism: Bacteroidales bacterium UBA3382; assembly: GCA_002358965.1. Classification (GTDB taxonomy): domain Bacteria; phylum Bacteroidota; class Bacteroidia; order Bacteroidales; family UBA932; genus Merdivivens. The sequence continues at coordinate 36,632 of DEPW01000115.1, read as the reverse complement.
GTCATCGTAAAAATTATCCGGCAAAGACAGTTCGAGATTGTCGAACGCGCCCAGATCCGCCGTATCCGGCATCCATGTACGGTGAGGGGCCTTGTGATGGAGCAACAGGCAGAACGGCCTGGCAGTGTCCCTTCCTTTTTCAAGCCATTGGAGCGCCAGGTCGGTAGTCACTTCGGTGGCGTAGCCCTTTACGACCTTCTTTTTCCCGTTGTCGATGAATGTCGGGTTGTAATATTCGCCCTGCCCGATAAGGATGTTCCAATAGTCGAAGCCCGTCGGTTCGGAAACAAGGTGCCACTTGCCCACTATCGCCGTCTGATATCCGGCCTGCCGGAGAAGTTTCGGAAAAGTCTGTTGCGAACCGTCGAAAGTCTTGGTATTGTCGGTCATGCCGTTCATGTGGCTGTGCTTTCCTGTCAGCAGGCATGCGCGGCTCGGAGCACTTACGGAATTGGCCACGAAGCTGTTTGTGAAGATCATCCCCGAATCCGCTATCCTGTCGATGTTCGGAGTCTCTATCAGCCGGCTGCCGTATGCGCTGATCGTCTGATACGAATGATCGTCGCACATGATGTACAGGATATTCATCGGCCGGTCCTTTCCGGCGTCGTCCTTGGCCGCACGGGAAGAGCAGGCTGCCGGAATCACAAGTATGCCGACCGCCAGACCTCCGCCGAGGTTTGCCAGATGCCTCGATATGGTGGTTTTCATATTTGGAGCATATTGATTTGCTGCATCAAAGTTAAAGATTTTCCTGCAAACAGGAGCATTTTCCGACAAATCCGCATGACGGTCATGTCATAATCTTATAAGGAACGGACATACCTTCGAGTTCATCCAACAGGAACATGTCCACGGACACCGAATATTTTTTGGAGAAGAAGTCCACGACATATTCGGTCTGCCTGTCAACCAGTCTGAGCTCGAGCCTGTTTCGGCCTTTGTGCTTTTTCAGCACCGTAACCAGTCCTTTTCGGAAGTTGGGAGTGATCATATCCGTAGCGACCTCTATCACCAGGCTCTTCACTCTCTCCTCGGACACATTGCCGAGGAGGGATATCTTCTTGATTTTGAATACATTTTCCGGCTTTTTCGCCTTGGCGTCCTTGGGATTGACATAGTACCGCGGACCTATGACGCCTTCGATGAGAATGGTATTGTGCAGCTGCACTTTCGATGCGAACGCCTCATAATCCTTACCGAAAAGCGAAAACTCCTTGGATCCGATGAAATCCTCTACTACGAATCTGCACCACGGTTTGTTGCTTGCGGCCGCCACCATGCTCGTAAAGCCCGTAACATAGCCGGCCACGGCTATCTCCATGCCCTCTTTCTTCTGTTCCGAGTTGCTCTCCTGCACCACGCTGTCCAGATCCGCGAGTTCGAGATTGGTGAACTGCCTGACTTCAAACGCATACCGGTCCAGCGGATGGGCTGAAAGATACATGCCTACCAACTCTTTTTCCATATTAAGGTAGTAGTCCGTGTTGATTTCGCGCGGCATCGGCGGGATCTCCGGACGGGGAGGCCTGATTTCCTCGGAATCCTCGAAAAGCGATACGGCGTTGGCCTCTTCGCCTTGCCTGAAGAGATCCGCGTACCTTAAAAGCGAATCGATGAAGCATTCGTCCTTGCCGCAAGGAAGAAGATATTGCGCCCGGCTTATGCCAAGACTGTCGAAAGTCCCGGACAGGAGGAGATATTCGAAGGTCTTGCGGTTCAGGATTCCGCGCGGGATGCGTTCCATAAAGTCGAAAATATCCTTGAACTGCCCTTTGCTCCTCTCTTCCAGTATCATTTCCACGGCTTTTTCCCCGAAACCTTTCACACCGCCCAGCCCGAAACGCACAGCCCCGTCTTTGTTGACGGTAAAACGGGTATCGGATTCATTGATATCGGGACCCAACACCGGGATGCGCGAGAGCTTGCAATCGAGCATGATTTTCTTGATTTCCTCTATATTGCCGAGCTGTTTGCTCAGGTTGGCAGCCTGGAATTCGGCCGGATAATGGGCCTTGAGATAGGCGGTCTGGTAGCTTACCCACGCGTAGCATGTAGCATGGGACTTGTTAAAGGCGTATTCGGCGAATTTTTCCCAATCCTTCCATATCTTGTTAAGGATATCCTCCGGATGGCCCTTGGCCTTTCCTCCTTCCATGAACAGCCCGTACAGTTCCTTCATTACAGCCAACTGCTTCTTTCCCATGGCCTTCCTCAATTTGTCCGCCTGCCCCTTGGTGAAGCCTGCAAGCTTCTGGGACAAAAGCATCACCTGCTCCTGGTAGACGGTTATGCCATAGGTGTCCTGCAGGTATTCCTCCATATCCGGCAAGTCGTAGGTAATGGCCTCGCGGCCCTGCTTGCGGGCGACGAACGACGGGATGTAATCCATCGGTCCTGGACGGTAAAGGGCGTTCATGGCGATAAGATCCTCGAAACGGTTCGGACACAGTTCCTTGAGCCACTTCTTCATTCCGGGAGACTCGAACTGGAACACGCTCGTAGTGTCTCCGCGACTGTAAAGCCTGTAGGTCTGCCCGTCATCGATAGGAATCTTTTCGATGTCGATATCCACACCGTGGGATTTCCTGATGTTGGACAGACACTCCTTGATGATGCTCAATGTCTTGAGGCCGAGGAAATCCATCTTGAGCATTCCTACCTCTTCGATGTATTTGCCTTCATACTGCGAGACCCAGATTTCCTTGCCGCTATCCTTGTCTTCGGTCACGCTGATGGGGATGTATTTGGTCAGATCGTCCCTGCCGATGATCAGAGCGCAGGCATGGACGCCGGTCTGCCTTACCGTACCTTCAAGCTCTATGGCATATTTGAGCGTATCCCTCACCAGCGGATTAGGGTTTTCAAGTTCGGCCTTGAACTCCGGAATGTATTTCACACAGTTGGCCAAAGTCGGTTTGACAGGTTTGGGACTGCCCTGGACTTCGAATGGCTTGTCCGGAACGAGCTTTGCAAGGCGGTTGGCCTCTGTCAGCGGCAACTGGTGTATGCGCGCGATATCCTTGATGGCGCTCTTTGCGGCCATCGTACCGAAAGTCACCACATGCGAAATATGGTCTTCCCCGTATTTTTCCTCGACATACCTGAATACCTTGGACCGCCCGTCATCATCGAAATCTATGTCTATATCCGGCATCGATATACGGTCGGGATTCAGGAAACGCTCGAAAAGCAATTGATATTTGATAGGATCTATATTGGTGATCCCCAAACAATAAGCAACGACCGAACCGGCAGCCGAGCCTCTTCCGGGACCTACTGAAACGCCTCTGTTCCTTGCCTCCTTGATGAAGTCCTGAACAATCAGGAAATAGTCCGGAAAACCCATCCTCTTGATGGTTTCAAGCTCGAAATCTATCCTTTCCCTCGTATCTCCGGACATTTCGGGATAACGGGTTTCAGCGCCCTTGTAGGCCAGATGCCTGAGATACTCGTCGGAATCCGGAAACTCGTCGGGAATAGGGAAAATCGGCAGGATATGCCCCGAATCTATGTCGTAATATTCCACTTTGCCGGCCACCTCGAGCGTATTCGATATCGCTTCGGGATGTTCCGGGAACAGGGCGGCCATCTCCTCCTCGCTCTTGAAATACTCCTGCTGGGTATACCTCATCCTGTCGGGACTGTTGTAATCCGCATTGGTCGTAAGACAGATGAGCCTGTCGTGCGCCGGGCCGTCCTCTTTGTCGGCAAAATGCACATCGTTCGTCGCGACGACCTTTATTCCGTATTTTTCGGCCAAACCGAAAATCTGCCTGTTTACCTCGGACTGCTTTTCATAGACTTCCTGACTCTGTCCGGGAATCTCGGTCTTGTGGAGCTGTACTTCGAGATAATAGTCTTCCCCGAACAGTTCCTTGTGCCACAGGACCGCTTCCTCCGCCTTGGAGATATCCCCTTCGAGTATCAGCCTCGGTATCTCTCCGGCTATGCAGGCCGAACAGCAAATCAGGTCCTGATGATACCGGGCCAACAGCTCGTGGTCGATACGGGGTTTGTAATACATGCCGTCGATGAAACCGTAAGAGACGAGTTTCATGAGATTGTGATAGCCGTTAAGGTTTTTCGCAAGGAGTATCAGATGATAATACCCCTTGTGTTCCTTGTCTTTGAGAAGACGGCTCGCCTTTGCCACATATACTTCGCATCCGAGGATCGGTTTGATGGTCCTGCCCGTCTCCTTTGCCTTGTCGGACTTATTGTATTTCTTAATATAGGTAAAAAACTCCTTTACGCCGTACATGTTTCCGTGATCCGTAATCGAAATTGCGGGATGTCCGTAAGCTATGGCCTTGTCTATGAGTTTTTCGACAGGGGCGGCTCCATCGAGAATCGAATATTGGGTATGTAGGTGAAGGTGAACGAATGACATGTTTTTATCCATTTTTTGCATTGACAAAGATAACACAAATCGTCAAAAAGGCTATATTTGCAATATGCAAAAAATGAAACCTGAAATCGCACGCCATGATGAAGATCTTATCAATATTACTGACCATATGCGCTTTAGGCAGCTTCCAACCCGACAGGGCAAATCCGCAAATCGTCCTTGAGATGCTGCGCGACGGTAACGGGAGGATGCTGTACATGATGTGCGACGACAATGTACGCTCATCCGTCGATGCAGGACAGCTGTCCTCGCTCTGGAAAGGTATCGAATCGCAAATGGGATTGTATGTTTCCAACAGCGCCTGGTACGACCTTGACGGGGTCCCGGGAGGAAAATGGTGCAATCTCTCGTTTGAAAACGGCAAGGTTTCGCTCATGACGGTATTCGATTCAGACGGGAAAATCGCAGGGCTGCAAATCGCCCCTCCCCTGCCGGAACCGGCCCCGGATGAAGAATTTTCCGACATCCATGAACTCGCCGAAGGATGGGAAGAGAAAGAACTGGCCGTCCATACCGGAAAATTCAAACTGCCTGCAAGGCTGACCGTACCGAGACAAAAAGCACCCGACTCCATCCCCGTGCTGATACTGGTACACGGGTCCGGCCCGAACGACATGGATGAAACCCTCGGCCCTAACAAACTGTTCAAAGAGATTGCTACGGCCATGTCGCACAGAGGGATAGCCGTACTGCGCTACGACAAGCGTACTTACGTCTACGGCGAAAAGGCATTCGCAAACCCGGAAGAACCCACCATTGAAGAAGAGTGTACCGACGACGCCCTGTCGGCGGCCTCCCTTGCCGATTCTTTGGGATTCGAAAGAATATTCATCATAGGGCATTCGCTCGGAGCCGGAATGGCTCCTTATATCGCAGCCTCCGACACTGGCGGGCTTCTCGACGGAATCATAATGCTTGCGGCACCGGCCTCGACAATGGCGGAAACGATAGAACACCAGATTGGGGTTCTCGGCAACGCTTATAACCGCGAAGAACTTGCCCGGATACATAAAACTTTCATGGAACTTCCTCAAAAATACATAGAGGGAGTAGACTACGACAAAAAGGCTGTCATGGCAGGCCTCTGCGCAAAGGCTTTTCCGATGCTTTTCCTTCAGGGCGGAAGGGATTACCAGGTCCCGGCCGAAGAAATCCGGATATGGGAAGCATGGACGGATGAAGCGGGAGGGAATGCCGATGCACGGTTCATTTCATATCCCGGACTGAACCATATCTTCCACAAAGGCGAGGGAGAGCCGTCTCCGGCCGAATATGCCGTACAAGGCAAAATACCCGGCGAAGTCCTCGATGACATCGCCGGGTTTCTGAAAATCCGATTATAGGGCTTCCGACAGGCCTACCACCCTTGAGCCTTCAACGGCAATTCCGCCCCCTCGGGGGTGACAATGACCGCTCCGACTTCCGGACGGGCGAGATGCCCCACGACATCGAAAGTCTGGAAGTCGCGGCGGAACTGGTCGTGCCTGCCTATGGGTATGGTGAAAAGGTATCTGAAATCGTCTCCGCCGTTCAAAGCAGCGGCAAGAGGATCCATGCCTATCTCCTCCGCCATTTCGAAAGCCTTGTCCGCAATCGGTATGCGGTCCAGATATATTTTCGCACCGAACCCGATATCCCGTGAAAGGCGTCTGACGGCATCCGCAAGACCGTTCCGCAAAAAATATCCGCAGGAAGGCACAAAGCCCGCCTTTTCGAAATCATCAATCACATGACCGTCGATTTCGGGACGGAGATAAGCCCTGAGCAGGTATTCGTATTTCTTCAAATCCGGCTGTTTCTCCACGCCGACCGAAGCATTGAAAGCCGCTTTTTCCCTCTCGAGCACATGCAGACCCATGTAGGCGGAGCCGAGATTGTCGGATACGCAAATCAGGTCCATCGAATGAGGGGACTCGGGATTTTCAAGCGAAGCCGGCACGAATCCCGCAGCCGACAGCGAAATCAGCAGCCCATTACGAGACGGAAGCAAGTCCAAAGAAACGGCCGATACGCCATGCTCTTCGGCCGCCGCCGACATCCCGCTCCAGAGTTCGGATATTTGAGGAAATTCCGATTTGGAAGAAACCCCTATCCTTATCGAAAGTCCGTAAGGCCTGGCCATCCTGACATACAATTCCCCCAAAACTGACAGTACGCTCTTATAGCCCAAATGTTTCAAAGGATTGTATGTCAGGTCGAAGTCAGTACCTTCCGACAGCAATGCCGACACATTTTCCACTTTTTTCCCTGCGTTCTCCGAAGGCAGGACAAGGCTGTCGCAACGCGAAAAAGGACTCGTCGCATACAACCTCCTTATCGCCTCCTGCTTCCCTATCGAAGAAAAGCGGTCATCCTGTACGGCCTTACTGTTTCCCATATCCATGATTTATTTTCAATTTACAATACGCCAGGGACGGACGTCTCCTTGAAAAGCATGGTCCGGCCTACCACGTCTCATACCAGAGATACATCTCGGATGGGGCATAAAACGTCACATTATCCCCGTCCACTACCACTCCGGCAGCAATCAGTTTATAATACCAGCAGTCGTCGCTCTGATAATAGTCAGACAGTTCGTACGATTCTCCCGTCTTGCTGATGCTTTCCACATAAGCCGCGAAAGTGCCTTCGAATCCCGAGTTTTCGTACTGCTGATAGAAATAGCCGTAAATATCGTCCGGGAAATATTCATCGTATTCGATATCGGTCATCACCGCATAAACATAAGGGGCATTGTTATCCGAAGGTATTACGTCCACATAAAATCTGCCTATTTCCACGCCCATTATCTGCAATTCGAAAGTAAGATTCTCGACAGGGCCTTCTCCTCCTTCATCGGCCGGAGTATGGAAGTCTTCATGCTGGGCCTCGAGCCAAATGACCTGATCGCCTTCGACATAATAACCCATAGCGAACAGAACGTAGTCGCTGTCCGGAGAAAGATAAAAATCATCATAAGTATATGTCACCGTACCTATGGAACCGAAAGCATCCAGATAGTCCAGAACATCGCGTCCCTGCGAATCTGCCATCTCCTCCACATACAGGGACGGCTCATTCTGATAATACTGGGCCCAGTCGGACAGGCTCACCACATCGTAAAAATATGAAGCAGCTTCGTCAGAAGGCCTGATCTCCACGTCCACTTCCCGCGGACCGACAGGCGTAATTTCGAACTCGAATGTAAGGTCCTCGACTACCATGGGATCCGGAGTCCTTATGTCCTTACGGTTTATTGCCGTAGTTATGACACCTTCTTCGTAACCGAACACTAAAATGGAATAGTCGTGGGACGGAACGATATTCTTGTTATATGTCATTGTAGTCTCATTGACACACAAGTTGTTATCATTTACCAGTGAAAGGAGGAGACTCTTGAGCTGTGTATCCGACAAGGCGTCCACGGTTTCCTTATCCTGAAGTATGAGCGCGTACTGGTCGCCGTTGGTAGGAGCCACCGTCACCCTTATCTCGGACTGCGTGCATACGTCCACGACAATGACGAACTCATTTTCCGAAACAGGAAGATCCAAGGAAACTTTCACAGACTCAACAGCCGTGGTTATATTCATTTCCTCGTCTATTCCCGCCGCGAAAACGAAGAACTCCGGCTCGGCATATTTGGATATATTATAATCCTTGTCTTCATCTCCGGTCATTTTGAGTTCTTCGAACGCCATCGCACTATCATACTGATAATACGCCAGATATGTATTGATTATATCCATAAACATGGCTTCGGGATCATCATTGAAGCCTTCGTAAATGGATCCCGGCACGGGCTCGAAATAATAAGGAGCTTCCTTATCGGTGGGCGATGTCTTTACATTAAGTACCATGTCCGGCTTCATTTCCGCTGTCAGATTGATGACGTACTCAGGATCCGGAGGTGTTCCAGAGGAAACGAGTTCCACGCTTATCTCCGACCATTCGGATTCAGCCTTGGCGACCGTAGACACGGCCTTGACCTTGACCGTATACGATGTATCGGTCTTCAAATCTTCGAAAGACACGGAAAGTTTCTCGGTGCTTGCCTGATCTTCCATAAACTCATAAGTATACATGTCCGCACCTTCTACGGCATTCCATGCCACCGTAAACGATGTCGAAGATGTATCGGAAATCTCAAGAACAGGGGCATCGAGCACCAACCCATCCGTGTTCCTGTCGCACGACACGAAAGCCAAAACGGCGATTGCGCCGAAAATAAAGGATTTCAATTTCATAATAACTTCGTTTTAAAATTGTTCATAATAGTTTCAATCATTCAAAATCATCCGGTCCCTTGATTTATTCGGTCGGCGTGGTAACCATTTCGCCATAGAATTGCGGTTCATAGAATGAAACCGTTTCCGACTCGTTGTCCAAATCCAGTCCTACAGCGAAAAACATGTACGAACTTCCCGGATATATACCGTCGTCCCAATCATTGAACACCCTGTCCGTAGTCCCGGTATGCGCAAACATCCTCGCATATTCATAAGGAGTTATCATGCCCATCGTCACATATTCCACGTATGCGTTTATATCGCTGCCGAACTCCTCGTAATCATAGTCGGGCATAGGAACGACCATATACTGCGAAGCCGGATCGGAAGGAGTCACCACAACATGTATCTGTGTCGGACCGAGTATTTCCATCTCCCATTCGAAAGTAAGATCCGAACTTCCCGAGGCCTTTTCAGTCCTGAATGAATACGTCGTCACATCAGTGCTCAAGGCAGTATTCCATCCGAAGACAAGAACCGTGTACTCGGTATCAGGCTCCAGTTGGCCTTCACGGTATGTCATGTTCATTTCGCCGCTGTATACATGTCCGTCATTGATATAATCGCCGTAGCTTATGCTGATCAAATCCTCAATATCCGCCTCCGAATAATCCTTGAGGGACGCGCTTTCCACAAGCAGCATGGAATACGTGTCATCGTTGGACGGATACACCCATACCACAGCGCTGGATATTCCGACATCCCTGGCCTCCACATCGAAAGTAATGTCCGAAGGAGGGACCGGTCCGGAATAAAACACCGTATCCACGACGGAAGTGATGCGGTTGCCAAGAGAATCTATACCGGCCACGAGTATGTATGTATGCTCGTCATAAACATAGTCGAAGAAAGACTCCACGAACCCGGTTTCGGCAACCATGTTCAGCCACGAACTTCCGAAGAAATCCATATATCCCTGCAACGCATTGGCCCACACATCCTCGGAATTGCCTCCCATTTCGCTCCATTGGACATCGGTAAAACAGTCCCTGTAAAAAAGCATCTGCGGATCTTCCGGCGTAATCGTATAGATCACTACCATGCTGCTCGGATCATCATACATTTCTATGGTAAACATGTCGCCTTCAGGGTCGGGGTCAGGCTCCGGATCGGACCCGTTGCTTTCCAGGTAAACACTTACCTCCTCAGCAGGCGACTCTTTAAACATCACCGCATCGGAAGCAGGAACAGCCGACACCCTCACCCTATATGTGGAATCCGGCACGAGTCCGGAAAACGACAACAAAGTATCAGCGGTATTTTCGGTGCGGTACCCTGTCCAATCGCAACTGTAATTATAGGATTCCGCACCGGCAACAGGACTCCATACTATGGAAAAAGAAGTCTCTCCGGCTTCACGTACCGACACTTCCGGGGAAGGAAGAGGCACCCTGTCTCCATCTTCACCGGTATTGTGCGGCGTACATGACACAATCGCGGACATTGCCGCAATCGCAAAAAAAGCGAGTGTCATCAGGTAAAAACGTTTCTTCATCTGCAATAGGTATTAAATTAAATATCAGTACATAACAATCGGCCGGACTGTACAGGGATACAATCTGTCGCAGCCACAAAACTGCAAGTTACTGAAAATATTCAAAAAGCCAAAAATTATTTTTGGTTGCAAGCCATGAAGCCCGTCATGACACCGGCAAACGGTCCGGGAAAGCCGTCCGTCCGGCTTCCGCTTTTCGCGGAAATGTTTTCCAGGGTTTCGAAAAACTTCGTATTTTTGCACCGTTATGGAAAATGCCGGAAACGATATAATAAAAAATATAACCGAGAACGAATACGAGCACGGTTTTACCACCGACGTGGAGCAGGAATTCATCCCCAAAGGGCTGAACGAAGACATCATAAGGCTCATATCGGCAAAAAAGGGAGAGCCCGGATGGCTGCTTGAATTCCGCCTCGACGCATACAGACGGTGGTGCGGCATGAAGATGCCGCAGTGGGCGCATCTGGACATTCCGCCCATCGACTATCAGGACATAGTGTATTACGCCGCGCCGAAAAGCGACAAAGACAGGCCCAAAGAGATAGACCCGGCCCTTGCCGAAACTTTCGAAAAGCTCGGAATACCTCTCCATGAAAGGGAAGTGCTTGCAGGAGTGGCAGTGGATGCGGTTTTCGACTCGGTATCGGTAACCACGACATACAGGCAGGTACTGTCGGAAAAAGGCATCATATTCTGCTCATTCTCCGAAGCGGTGAAGGAACACCCCGAATTGGTAAGGAAATACCTTGCCAGCGTAGTGCCGGCCGCAGACAACTATTTCGCAGCCCTCAATTCCGCCGTATTCAGCGACGGCTCGTTCGTATACATCCCCAAAGGGGTCAGATGTCCGATGGAGCTTTCGAGTTACTTCAGGATAAACGCAAGAGGGACAGGCCAGTTCGAAAGGACGCTCATCGTAGCCGACGAAGGCTCCTATGTAAGCTACCTCGAAGGCTGCACGGCCCCGATGAGGGATGAAAACCAACTCCATGCGGCAGTCGTAGAAATAGTAGTGCTGGACGATGCGGAAGTAAAATACTCTACCGTCCAGAACTGGTACCCGGGCGACAAGCAAGGACGCGGAGGCATATACAATTTCGTGACAAAGAGAGGCATCTGCAAAGGAAACCGCAGCCGCCTCTTCTGGACCCAGGTCGAAACAGGCTCCGCAATCACCTGGAAATACCCGAGCAGCATCCTGAAAGGCGACGATTCGGTATCCGAATTCTACTCCGTCGCCCTTACCAACAATTTCCAGCAGGCGGACACAGGCACCAAGATGATACACATAGGAAAGAACACACGCAGCCGCATAGTAAGCAAAGGCATCTCGGCCGGCCGCAGCCAGAACAGTTACAGAGGCCTGGTAAAGTTCATGAAAACCGCCGTGAACGCAAAGAACTATTCGCAGTGCGACAGCCTCCTCATCGGAGACAAATGCGGAGCGCACACTTTCCCTGTCATACAGAGCAATTGCCCGGACGCCGTAGTCGAACACGAAGCGACCACTTCGAAAATCAGCGAAGACCAGCTCTTCTACGCCCGCCAGAGGGGCATCAGCGAAGAAGACGCCGTAGGACTGATAGTCAACGGATATGCAAAAGAAGTCCTTGCAAAACTGCCTATGGAGTTCGCAATGGAAGCCCAGAAACTGCTTTCGGTATCGCTCGAAGGGAGTGTCGGATAAACCAATAAAACATTTTAACACATGGGAATATTACTTGAAATACGGGGCCTTCACGCAAGCATCGAAGGCAAAGAGATACTCAAAGGCATAGACCTGACCATAAACGAAGGCGAGATACACGCAATAATGGGGCCTAACGGAGCAGGCAAAAGCACACTGTCGGCAGTATTGACAGGACGGGACAGATACGAGGTCACCGAAGGCGAAATCATTTTCAAAGGGAAGAACCTGCTGGAAATGTCGCCGGAAGAAAGAAGCAGGGAAGGCATCTTCCTGAGCTTCCAGTACCCGGTCGAAATCCCTGGCGTATCCAATGCCAATTTCATGAAAGCCGCCGTGAACGCACACCGACAGGCCAAAGGGCTTGAACCGCTTACCGGCAGCGAGTTCCTCAAACTCATGAAAGAAAAGATGCAGCTCGTCCAGATGAAAAGCGACTTCGCCAAAAGGGATGTCAATGCGGGGTTCTCCGGAGGCGAGAAGAAACGCAACGAAGTCTTCCAGATGGCCATGCTCGAACCGTCACTTGCCATACTCGACGAAACGGACAGCGGACTGGATGTCGATGCCATGAAAATCGTTGCCGCCGGAGTCAACAGTCTCAAACGCCCGGACACATCGGCAATCGTCATAACCCACTACGAGCGGCTTCTCGACATGATAGTACCCGACAAAGTCCATGTACTTGCCGCAGGGCGCATAGTCTATGAAGCAGGGAAAGAGCTCGCCAAGGAAATCGAAGAACGGGGTTACGACTGGATCATCAACAGATAAGGCCATGAACGACGATATCACGAAAGCAGCACTGACGGTAAGGAGCGGGGAACACGCCATACTCCCGGTCATCCACGGCGCAGAGACAGGATACGGATGCCATCTGCCCGAAAACATCGAAGTCCAGGCAGGAGGGAACCTTGAAATCATCATATTTTCCGTTCCCGCATCACCTGCCGACGACAGGTTCACCCTTGCCTGCGACATCAGGCTTACCGGAGAAGGCGCGGAATGCCGGATATCCGGAGCCATACTCTGCAACGGAGACGACATGTCGGACATACGCCTCGACATAAGGCATATTGCCCCCGGCTGTTCAAGCGTCCAGTCGTTCAGGACTATCGCGGCGGGAAACGCGAAATGCTCCTTCCACGGAAAAATCATAGTGTCGCCAGGCGCGCAGAAGACCCAAGCGTACCAGGAGAGCCACAGCGTACTTCTAAGCGATAACGCAAAAACCGAGACCCTCCCTCAGTTGGAAATATACGCCGACGATGTAAAATGCTCCCACGGGGCGACTGCCGGCAAACTCGATGAGAACGAAATCTTCTATATGCGTTCAAGAGGAATCGCGGAAAGCCAGGCACGCGAAATGCTCCTCAGGGCTTTCATCTCCCCCATCATGGACATGATACCCGAAAACATTGAAAAAGAGAGTATTGAACAACATGTTGATAACTTTTTCGCAACTATTTGAGTTTTCACTTCGTTCGTGTTGCGATATAATATATCTTTGTATTCCTATACGAAAAACAACTCATGATGGAAAAGACTGTCGCTTATGACGAAGCCCTCGAAAGTAGCCGGGAATACTTCAAGGGCGATGAACTTGCCGCCTCGGTATGGATTAACAAATATGCCCAGAAAGACTCGTTCGGACATATTTACGAGAGGAATCCGGAAGAAATGCACCGCCGCCTTGCAAGAGAGTTCGCAAGGATAGAAAACAATTATCCCAATCCTCTTTCCGAAGAGGAGATCTTCGAACTCCTCGACCGCTTCAAATACATCATCCCCCAAGGGGGACCGATGGCCGGAATCGGAAACGACCATCAGGTAGCATCGTTGTCCAACTGCTTCGTGATAGGCTCCGAGCATCCTGCCGATTCATACGGAGGCATCATGAAGATTGACGAGGAGCAGGTACAGCTCATGAAGCGCCGCGGAGGAGTGGGACATGACCTTTCGCACATAAGGCCTACCGGCTCGCCGGTAATGAACAGCGCACTGACATCCACCGGAATAGTGCCTTTCATGGAAAGATACTCCAATTCCACACGCGAAGTTGCGCAGGACGGCAGACGCGGGGCCCTCATGCTCACCCTTTCCATCAAACATCCCGATGCGGAAAGATTCATCGACGCAAAGATGCAGCCTGGAAAAATCACCGGCGCGAATGTTTCCATCAAAGTCGATGACGAGTTCATGAGAGCCGCACTCGACCATAAAGAATACCATCAGCGGTTCCCCATAGACGGCAATGTCCCTGAAAAATACGGCCGCGACATCGACGCCTCCGCGCTTTGGGAGAAGATCATCCATAACGCATGGAAATCGGCAGAACCGGGAGTACTCTTCTGGGATACCGTATTGCGCGAATCCGTAGCGGACTGCTACGCCGATTTAGGATACAGGACTGTCAGTACCAACCCCTGCGGCGAGATTCCGCTCTGCCCGTACGACAGTTGCCGCCTGATAGCCATCAACCTGTATTCGTATGTGATCGACCCATTCACCGACAAGGCATATTTCGATTTCGACCTGTTCAAAGCCCATGTGCGCAAGGCCATGAGGCTGATGGACGACCTGGTGGATCTCGAGATGGAAAAGATCGACCTTATCATCAAGAAGATAGCCGACGATCCGGAGGAAATGGACATAAAGAGGACCGAACTCGAACTCTGGGAGAAGATCCGCAGGAAATCTTCGGGCGGAAGGCGTACGGGACTCGGAATCACTGCCGAAGGCGACATGCTCGCCGCTCTCGGAATCAGATACGGCAGCGACGAGGCCATAGACTTCGCCGTGAAAGTACAGAAAACGCTTGCGGTCGAAGCATACCGCTGCTCCGTCGAGATGGCGAAAGAAAGAGGCGCATTCCCTATTTTCGATTACCGCAGGGAAGCAGACAATCCTATGATACGCCGCATCAGGGAAGCCGACGGCAAACTATACGATGACATGGTGAAATACGGAAGACGCAACATCTCCATGCTCACGATAGCCCCTACCGGCACCACGAGCCTGATGAGCCAGACGACATCCGGAATCGAGCCTGTCTTCCTGCCTTTCTACACCCGCCGAAAGAAAGTCAACCCGAACGACAAGAATGTCAGGATTTCGTACAAAGACGAACAGGGAGACTGCTTCGAAGAGTACTATGTCTTCCATCACAAATTCCTGACATGGTGCGAAATAGCCGGTTACAACATCGAACAGGTCAAGAACATGACTCCCGACGAACTCGCCGAACTGGTCCGTGAATCCCCTTACAACAAAGCCACGAGCGCAGATATCGACTGGGTAGCCAAAGTGAGGATGCAGGGCGAAATCCAGAAATGGGTGGACCATTCCATCAGCGTCACCGTCAACCTTCCTTCCGACA
Source organism: Bacteroidales bacterium UBA3382 (assembly GCA_002358965.1). Taxonomy (GTDB): domain Bacteria; phylum Bacteroidota; class Bacteroidia; order Bacteroidales; family UBA932; genus Merdivivens. Next base: position 21,389 of record DEPW01000115.1, on the reverse strand, counting down.
TCACGGAGGAAATGGTTGCAAAAGTATACCGCACCGCATGGGAATCAGGCTGCAAAGGCATCACCGTCTACCGCGAAGGCTCTCGTTCGGGCGTACTCGTTTCCAACAAGGAGAAGGAAAAAGACACTTACCGCCATCCGCAGAAGAGGCCTGTATCCCTCGAAGCCGATGTCATAAGGTTCCGTAACGGAAAGGAGAACTGGATCGCCCTCGTGGGTCTGATGGAAGGCCGTCCGTACGAAATCTTCACAGGTCTTGTCGATGACGACAGCCGGCACATCCCGACCGCCATAGACCACGGCTGGATCGTCAAGAAGAAAAACCCTAACGGAGGCAAATCCCGTTACGACTTCCATTATATGGACAAATACGGATACGAAAATGTCGTGGGCGGAATCTCGCACATGTTCAACAAGGAGTTTTGGAATTACGCCAAACTGATTTCCGGCGTCATCCGTAACGGAATGCCTATAGTCGATATCCTCAACCTCGTACAGGGCCTGGAACTCGACTCGGACTCTATCAACACCTGGAAAAACGGCGTCGAGCGTGCCCTCAAGAGATACATCCCTAACGGCACCAAAGACGAAACCGGCAAGAAATGCGGGCAATGCGGCTCACAGAACCTCGTATACCAGGAAGGCTGCCTCGTCTGCATGGACTGCGGATATTCGAAATGCGGATGATAGGTTTTCCCAATCCGAAAATAAACATTGGTCTCAATATCCTGAAACGCCGTGAAGACGGATTTCACGATATCGAGACCGTTTTCATACCTCTGACCGAAGAATACGGCTACCTTGATGGAGAGCTGAAGGACAGGCTTGAAATCACGCCCCGTACGGACGGACTGGCGACATTGAAGATACACAAAGCCGAAGGGGACATGCCGGAAAACTCGTGGCCTAAAGACAAGGACCTGTGTATCAAGGCTTACAACGAACTCGCAGCGCATTATCCCCTCACTGGTGCGGATATCGTACTCGCAAAAGGCATCCCGACAGGGGCCGGACTCGGAGGAGGTTCGGCCGATGCCGCATTTACATTAAAGATGCTTAACGAAATATTCTCATTGGGACTGTCTCCCGGACAACTTGCCACGCACGGGGCGCGTATCGGGAGCGATGTTCCTTTCTTCATTTACAACCGGCCGATGCTGGCCACGGGACGGGGCGAAATCCTCACACCCATTAAGAACCCCATACCCGGCCGCAGGATCGGAGTCGTCACACCGGGCATAACCGTATCCACGGCCGAAGCATATTCCGGGGTCAAGCCTTCGATGCCGCAAACAAGCCTGTACGGCCTGGTCAGCGGTCTGGATGTCACCCAATGGAAGGGACGCATAGTCAATGGATTTGAGGAAAGCATATTCAAAAAGCACCCTGCCCTGAAAGCAATCAAGGAATCGCTCTACGAGGCAGGGGCGGCATACGCGTCAATGTCAGGATCGGGTTCCGCAATTTACGGAATCTTCTGACATATCAAAGATTATAAAAATACCAAAACTCATATAGATTGCAGGAAACGACGACCAGCATCGTTATCACCAGCGCCAACCATGCGAAAACCATCACAAGGCCGGGATGCCATTTCGGCGACTTAAAGCCGAAAATGAGTTTCAGTCCGCAGTATATCATCAAGATGAACGGAATCAGCACCACCAGGTACAAAAGAATCATGAACCATATATTGCCGACCATAGGCAGGACATAGACTTCGTACAGTCCCATAAACTCCGGATCAGCCCAATGCAGCACATAATCATTGATCATATTCGTCCATAAAGCCGTCAACGAGCCAGCGACAAGGCCGGAAATACCAATCAGCAGCACAAGCGCCCCGAACAGTTTCACTAAGACCGAAGCCACTGCGGAAGTCCTCTGCTTCGAACGGACAGGACGGCGTCCGGAATCGGCTCTTCCCTTAATCCTGTCTTCTATCCCGGCTATATCGACACTGTCTCCGTACATCCGGCATCTGTCCTCCACAGTGACAGCCGCCGGCATCGATATCGCCAAAGCAAGGTAGACAAAGAAGGCCACGCCGAAGAACACGCCATCGGTAAAAAACCCCAGGAACAGCAGTGCCAGAAATATCAGCCGCAAATATACTTTGTCGATATTCAAATATGCGGCAAGCCCGCTGCATACTCCGAACAAGAGTTTGTTGTCAATGTCCCTGTAAAGCCTCTTCGACACGGAAGGGCGCTTGCCTTCCTGAGGCATTTCGGTATCCATATCGGAAGGCCTTCCGAGCCTTTTGATCACTTCCTCGACCAACGCCATACCTACCACGCCTTCATCGGAAGTCTTCTCCCTGAACAGTTCGGCCATCCTTTCCTCAATGCCTTCGATGATTTCGCTTCCTCCGGCCGCTTCCCTGTAATGTGCGTTAATATCCGCAAGATAAGCGTACAACTTGTCATAAGCATCTTTCTCAATTGAAAACGGGACGCTTGCAATACTTATTTTTTCAACCTGTTTCATGACATTCCGAAATTACTGTTAATCCCTTCTTTTGATCGAATCGATCGAGGAAACTATCCCGTTCCACGCCGAATCGAGTTCGGCAAGATACTCGCGGCCCTTGTCGGTAATACTGTAATATTTCCTCGGAGGGCCTTGGGGGGATTCTTCCCAGCGATAGGAAAGCAGTCCAAGGTTTTTCTGCCTGATGAGCAAAGGATAAAGAGTACCTTCGACCACTATCATGTCTGCATTTTTCAACTCACTTATGATTGAAGAGGCATATTCGTCTCCCTTGCTAAGTATCAGCAATATGCAATACTCAAGGACGCCCCGCCTCATCTGCACTTTGCTATTTTCGCTATTTGCTGCCATACACAATCCTTTTTAATCAATTACATCCGCCGTTTCTGAAGCGGTTCATATTCTCCGCCGTAGGTTCGATACCCATCATTTCGCATTTCTCCGCAGGAGTCCTTGCCACAGGCGCTATGATAAGCAGCACCAGATAAATCCAGAACCCTGCCGAACCAAGCACCAGAAGAACTACGAATATCAGCCTGATGATTGCCGAATCTATATCAAGGTACGCTCCCAGACCTCCGCAGACTCCGAAAAGTATCTTGTCGTCAGGATTCCTGTACAGCCTCCTTTTCGGCTTTCCCTGACGGTATTCCCAGCGTCCGCTTTCCTCGAAACCGTCGTTCTGTCCGCTATAAGGCCCGTTGGGCATGCCGAGCTGTGAAATGACCTCGTTTACCAGATTGATGTCGACTACATTGCCCGTACTGGACAGACGCTCCGAAAATATGTCCGCAATCCGCATCTCAAGGTCGTCCATGACCTCGTCCGAACCGTAAGCCCCTCCCAACTCTTTCCTGAACGCGCCAAGATACCCGTTCAGCCTGTGATAAGCATCCTCGTCCATTACGAAATTACGCTTACCGATACCGATGTTCAATGTCTTTTTCATATTAAAAATATTTGGTGATGCAAATATATACATTTTTTCAAATACCTTGTATCGCAAAGTACTAAAATTTTTAAAAAAACGGCTGAAAATCGTTTTTCAGCCGCCTTCTATACTGACTAAACCGCGGTCACTTAATTTGCCGTAGTATCAGCCGCGTCCGTTGCGGGTGCGCTGGTTGCCGGAGCTGCCGTGCCTGCGTCGAAGGTATTCGACGGAAAGACAGGGGTGTCCGTAGTAGCAGACTCTATCTGCTTGGTGATATCGACGGTAGTGGTGCTCCTTTCAGTAGTGAAGAAAGAGCATACGACCGACAGAAGCAGGATGACACCAGCAAGTATCCAGGTAAGCTTTTCCAACAAATCGGCTGTCTGACGGACACCGAAAGTCTGGTTGCCGGCCCCGAAATTGGCTGCAAGTCCGCCGCCTTTACTGTTCTGTGCAAGCACCACGAGCGTAAGAAGAACGCAGGCGATAACAATTATAATCGATAAAGCTATGTACATAATATTTTGATTTTTATTGTTTCATTTTTTCAATAAGGGATGCAAAGTAAGCACTTTTTTCCGGATATAACAAAATTAGTTTGCCATAAACTTCCTTTGCCTTATCAAAATAGCCCTGTTCGGCATAAATTGCGGCCAAAGTCTCGGTGTAGAACCGCTCGTCATCGAAAGGTCTGTCCGCTATGCCCTGCTCGGCAGCAGTGTCCGTTTCCGCATCAGGGCCCGACCTTCCCAGCAGGGAAAATATCCTGTCTTCCGGACGAAGCGAATCGAGGTCTTCCCTTGTGAAATAATCCCCTCCTACTACCACGACGCGCCTGCCGTCGGTTTCCTTTCCGCCAGCCGTGTTTTCGGAAACTGTCTTTTCCTCCGCAGGCTCGTCGGCCCTTGCGAGTTCCGCACGGATTGCTTCCGTAATGTCCGCGTCGGTAAAGTCCTCTTTGCCCCTGTTTTCCCTGACTATGTCATACAACTGCGTCCGGGACCACACATTAAGGGCGGCTTTCTCCATATCGGAACCGGCCCCGGAATCTATCGGGGAGACCCTCCTTATCAGTTCGACATGGGCGGCGGCGAACCAAGGCGCTCTCGACAGGAGCTCCCTTAGCTGCGGCAAAGACATTCGGGACAACGATTCCATATCAGAGATGATTTTATCCGCTACCAGTTGGCTACGGTCGCATTGAAAATGTCTTCGACTATCAATTCGACTATGTTCTGGCAAAGAGTGCTCTGGACTGCATCCAAAGACTGTGTCGAATCATAGTCTTCATAAGCGGTAAAGGACTTCTGCTCGAAATTTTCCTCAGGATGCTTGTTGTTGACATAATACATCTTCACGGTAATGGTCAGTCTGTTCTGTGCAGCGACCTCATCGGCGGTCACAGTCGTAGGACGCACATCGTAACCGACTATTTCGCCTCCGACTTCAAGATCGCCTCCTTCATCAAGGAGTTCCAGCGAAGTGAGCTTGCGGTACTTGTCGATAAGCTCTTCGGTCAGAAGGTTGCTCAGTTCCGGATTCACGAGCAGCGCCCTGTTTTCTATGAAATTCACGGTTATCGAATGGACGTCCGGCTGAATCGAGGTACCAGAAAACGAATATATTCCGCATGAAGACAGACACGGCAACGCCGCCAGAGCCGCGGAAAAGCGTACAATATATCTTAAAATCCTGTTCTTTAACATATCTCGTCTACATTTTTATGTTGTATTCCTTTATTTTCCTGTACAAAGTCCTTTCGGATATGCCAAGCTCGCTGGCCGCCGCACTGCGTTTCCCCCCGTTCCTTTTCAAGGCCGCCTTGATAAGTTCCTCGCTGACCTCCTGTATCGACAGAGGCCTGTCCACTACCGTATGCTCCTCTGCGAGATCATAATCGTTGACATAGTATTCCTGATGGCCGGATGAAGGTTCGACCGTTACGGGAGCCGGAGTGATTACGGGCGAATCGTTATGGGGCGCGGGCAGATGCCTTGCAGGCTGGTTCCTGATGTCTCCCGAGGCATCTCCGAACACGGCTGCCTTCAAAGTGTCCACATCCGACTTCAACTGATACAATATCCTGAAGATCATTTCGGTATCCGCTGACGACTGGGCATCCTGGCTTTCTGCGGACTTCACCGGAAGCATGACACCCTTGTCTTTCGGAATATACCGTTCCATCACCTCGGCCGATATGTCCACGCTTTGCCTGGGATCAGACACCGACTCGAAAGCCGCCAACTGCTCGGCGACATTTTTCAACTGCCGGATATTCCCCGGCCACCGGTATTCGGCAAGCATCTTCTTGGCCTGAGGGGACAGGCGTATGCGCGATGTCATGTATCTTTCCGAAAAATCCGCAAGGAATTTCCTGAAAAGCAGCTCTATGTCCCCTTTCCGTTCCCTTAATGCCGGTATATATATAGGTATCGCATTCAGGCGGTAATACAGATCCGCCCTGAACTTGCCCGACGATACGGCCTGTTCGAGATGCACATTCGTAGCCGCTATCACCCTGACATCGCTTTTCAGCACCTGTGAAGAGCCTACACGGATGAATTCCCCAGACTGCAACACCCTCAGGAGCTTTGCCTGCGAAGGCAAGGGAAGCTCGGCCACTTCGTCAAGGAAAAGCGTCCCCCCGTCGGCCTCTTCGAAATATCCTTTCCTCCTTTCGTTGGCCCCGGTAAAGGCCCCTTTTTCGTGTCCGAACAGTTCGGAATCCATGGTTCCTTCGGGAATGCCGCCGCAGTTGACGGCAAAATATTTTGCGTGCTTGCGCGCACTGTACTGATGCACGATTTTCGGTATCGCCTCCTTGCCGACACCGCTTTCCCCGGTGACGAGTACGGTCAGATCCGTAGAAGCCGCCTTATATGCGAGTTCCACGGCATAATTCAGAGCGGGATCGTTGCCCACGATGTCAAAGCCGCTCTTGATCCTCTGTAGTTCTTCTTGGCTCAACATAGCGCAAAGTTAAAAAAAGCTTTTAGAAAATCGGAAGCAATTGAAATTTTTATATATTTGTAGCTTGATTTTTGTAGTTTTGCGACACGCACTATGCAAAATGACAATGGAAATTATTTTAAACCATAACAATTTTATTATGAACAAAGTTTTTAAAATGTTGGCAATTGCTCTCGCCGGAGCATCTGTCCTTGCCTGCAGCTCGCCGAAGAAAATGGCGGAAGAGGCTGCAAATGTTGTTGTTACCTGCGAGCCTCAGGTGCTTGAGGTCGTAGGCGGAGAAATCAATGCAGAAATAACCGTAGTCTGCCCGGCAGATTATTTCAATCCTAAAGCCATCCTCGAAGTGACCCCTGTCCTGGTCTATGAAGGAGGCGAAGCGGCAATGGAGCCGTTCACTTACCAGGGTGAGAAAGTAAAAGACAACTGGAAAGTCGTTCCTAAAGACGGCGCTACTATCAGAGAGAAGGTTTCGTTCGAATATGTTCCGGGAATGGAGCAGAGCCACCTCGAACTGAGGGGTGTCGTAAAGTTCAAGAAGAAGACTTACGAAACACCTGTCATCAAAGTCGCTGACGGAGCCAACACCACCTACATGCTTGCAAGCAAGCTCGCTGTCGTCGACTACATGAAAGACGCTTACAGGGAAATCATCGAAGAGACCGAAGAAACCCAGATCCTGTACACCATCAACAACTCCAATGTACGCAATTCGGAGCTCAAAAAACAGGAGATAAAAGACTGGAACGCAGCTATCGAAGCTATCAAAGCCGATGAACGCAGGGAAATCACCGGGACCGACATCGTAGCATACGCTTCACCTGACGGACCTGAGGACTTCAACAGCGAACTGGCCGTAAAGCGTGGCCAAAGCGCAGAAAAGGCATATGAAAAGATCACCAAGAAGAACCCTATCGACGCTCCTGTCAATGTAACCGACATCTCCGAAGACTGGGAAGGTTTCCAGGAACTCGTTTCGGCTTCCAACATAGAAGACAAGGATCTTATCCTCCGCGTCCTTTCGATGTACAGCGACCCTGCCGTACGCGAGCGTGAAATCAAGAACATGTCATCCGTTTACGAGACACTCGCAGACGACATCCTTCCGCAGCTGCGCCGTGCAAGATTCATTGCCAACATCGAATACACCAACTACAGCAATGACGAGCTCAAGGCTCTCATCAACGACAATATCGACATCCTCGACGAAGAAGCCCTCCTGCGTGCAGCCTCGATCACCGAAGAGCTTGCCGACAAGGCCACTATCTACGAACAGGCCATCGAGAAATATGACAGCCAGCGCGCTCAGTACAACCTTGCAGTCGTAAGGTACTACCAGGGCGACATGGATGCCGCTGCAAGCGAGCTTGCAAAGGTCGAGGGCCAGGATTGCGAATATGTCAAGAACTTCAAGGGCGCCCTCGCGCTTGCTGACGGCAATTGCCAGGAAGCTGCCGAGTACTTCAAGGCTGCCGGCAACCAGACTTCAACGGAGAACCTTGCCATCATCGACATCTACTCCGGCGACTATGCAGCAGCGCTTGCAAAACTCGAAGGCACCGACAACCACAACCTGAAGATCGCATACATCCTCAACGACAGGCTCGACGATGCATCGAAGGCAATAGACTGCGAATGCGCTTATTCGGCATACCTCAAAGCTATCATCGCCGCTCGCAAGGGTGATGCAGAGGCTGTGAAAGCCAACCTTGCAAAAGTCGAGAGCAACGAGGCTCTTGCCGCAAGGGCTGCAAAGGACATCGAGTTCGCACAGTACAGATAGGAATCTTCCCATTTGTGGGCATATACACGATTACAAGGACGCGGGGCCGGGATGTGGCCCCGCGTTTTTTATGGCCCGATTCGAAATTTGAAAGCCCGCTTGCGTAACTCTCAAAATATTTCATATATTTGCTGACCGTAGAAAATACACATTTAGTACAACCAAACTTTCACCTGAAATGTCGAAACATTTAAGAACCCTCCTTCTTGCGGGAATCATGGCTTTCTTCATGGCAGGTCCTATCGTATGCCATGCCATCCCGGCAAAACACAACAGACTGACAATCACACAACCTGACGGAAGCAGCGTGACCTTGCTGTTCAAAGGCGACGAGTATTTCAAAGTCACCACTACCGCAGACGGATCAGCCGTAAGCCTGTGCAGCGACGGCTATGTGAGATATGTGACTTACGAAGACGGCAAGCGCACCGTGACAGACTACATCGTCAATGGCGATGATGTGCCTGCCGATGTGATATCCGCTTCGAAAGACATCCCTTATGCGGAACTCACCGACCGCGCAAAAGAACGCCGCAGACAGTACACGGACATCAGAATGCAGAACATGATGACAAGGAATTCCACTCCTCTGGCCGGGACGGATTCAAAAGTGATCAGAGCCGCCGTAATACTTGTCGAATTCCAGGATGTAAGGTTCACCCAGGGAAATCTGGAAAAGTTCGACGCCCTGCTTAACGAAGAAGGCTATTCGTACAACGGGGCCACGGGCTCGGCAAGAGACTACTTCAAGGCACAATACGTAGACCTCGCGGATTTCCATTTCGATGTCTACGGAATATTCACCGCACCTAAGAACCGGGAGTATTACGGAGGAAACGACTGGAGCGGCAACGACAAGCATCCTGACGAACTCGTGGCCGAGGCCTGCAAAGCGCTTGACGGACAGATAGATTTCAGCCAGTATGATGTCGACGGCGACAGAGTGTGCGATTTCGTATTCATGTTTTTCGCCGGCGAAGACGAGGCTCAGACATACATTGAAGACTGCATCTGGTCCCACGCTTGGGCGATAGATTATTACGATCCTTACCTTTATCTGGACGGCGTTCGCATTTCGAGTTACGCATGCTCCTCGGAACTCAAGACCGGATGGGGAGGCAATTCATTCGCGTCGATAGGCACATTCTGCCACGAATTCAGCCATATCATGGGACTCATGGATGCCTACGACACCAACTACAACTACGACGGATACCCTATATCCGAAACGCTCTGGGGAGTGACTTCCATCATGGACAGCGGAAGTTACAACAACGACAGCAACACGCCGCCGAACTACAATGCATTCGAGAGGGAGATGCTCGGCATCGCCACCCCGGTAGAGCTCAAGACAGGCAACATGACGCTCGAACCTATTAATGAAAGCAACAAATTCCTCCGTATAGAGTCCGACACAGAGGACGAATATTTTCTTGTGGAATACCGCAAACAGGAAGGCTGGGACGCCTATCTTCCGACAAGCGGACTGCTTGCATACCATATCGACAAATCCGACAATCCGGCAGGCGAATCGTACAATTACGGCTATTCTGTGACGGCTGCCGAAAGATGGCCTCTGAACGAGGTCAACGCCTATCCTTACCACCAGTGCGCAGACCTTATCGAAGCCTGCAACAACACCACCACTAAGGATGTTTCCGATGTGTTCTTCCCTGGCAGGCTGAAGGTGGACATGCTGTCTTCCGAAACGCACGAAGCTTACAAGACATGGAGCGGCAAAGAAGTCGAATACCAGCTCCGCAACATCGAGTCTACCGGCGACCATGCCACATTCATGCTTGTGGACAAGGCTTCGCTCGAACTGCCAGTGATCACCGGCCACGAAACGACCGTCATCGGACAGGAAGCCACGATTTCTTGGACTATCGACAGGGAGACCACCGATGCCACTGCACAGGCCGAACTCAGGTTCAAGGACGGCGATACCGTTTCGGTACAGGAAGTCCAGGGCTATGAAATAACATTCGAAGACCTCGAACCGGGCACGGAATACACAGTATCCATCTGGTATAGCAAGGACGAACTCGAAAGCGCCAGATATGCTGTGGACTTCACCACTTTCGACCGCACGAGCGACTTCCCTTACATCTATCTGGACAGGGCCGCTTTCGTAAAAGGCGCGACAGTAAGGTTAATGCTTCTGAATCTCGACGACGACGATGCATCGGTACAGTGGTACATCTCCGACCAGGCCATCGCGGATCCGGACAATTTCACTGTGGATTTCGACGGACAACGAACGCTCAAGGCTATCGTAACATACGCAAACGGAATACAGGAATGCATAATGATGACTGTGACTCCGGCACAAAACACCGACCAACAATAGTTTAACATATATATAATACAGAATAAAATGACAAAAACGATAAAGACCCTGGCAATAGTTTGCCTTGCAACAATGGCGGTATCACTCGCCAGCTGCACCAAAGACCTCGAAATGACCCCGGAACAGCGCGAATTCACCGAAATGCTCCAACCGGGACTTGTAACAAACGGTGCCTACATACTCGAATATTCGGCATCCGGCTTCCAGCTTTCATCCACATCCGATGGAAAATACAGAGTCATGACAGATGACCAGAGCAGCTATATGGAAGCTGTCGTAAAAGGAGACATGAAGAAAACCGGTTCTTCGGTGGAAGCAAGCATCAAGTGCTATCGCAACGGAGAACTCAGCCAGCAAGAGCTTACGATGATTGTCAGCAAGATAGAGGGCGATGTCTTCTGGCTGTGGAACGAAGACGAGACCACAGGAGTGATAATCAAAAAGTTAATCTAACCCTAAAACGCCACGGCCATGAAGACCCCGCTGCTTTCCTGCATTTCCATCATAGGGACGGCATTCCTTGCGACGGTTTCCTGCACCGAGAAGGTCGCACCGGAATACGGACTCGATCCTCAACATACGGAGTGGACCGATCCCGGGACAAATTATGTAAACAGGCTCGAATCCCATGCCGACATGTTCGCTTTCGCCGACAGGCAAGAAGCCGCCCGGGACAAAGAGTTTTCCGAAAACTTCCTTTCGCTTCATGGTGTATGGAAATTCCATTGGGCCGAAAATGCCGATGAAAGGGTAAGCAACTTCTATGTACAGGATCTCGACGAAAGCTCCTGGGGGGAAATCCCTGTACCGGGAATCTGGGAAATGAACGGATACGGCGACCCGGTATACATCAATGTGGGCTATGCCTGGAGGGAAAAATTCGAAAACGACCCTCCCCATGTCCCTGTCGAGGAAAACCATGTAGGTTCGTACCGCAAGCAGATAAGGATCCCGTCCGACTGGAAAGGGAAGCAGATTGTCGCGCATTTCGGTTCGGTCACTTCCAATATCACCCTCTATGTGAACGGACAGTTCGCCGGTTACAGTGAAGACAGCAAGACGGCCGCCGAGTTCGACATCACCCCGTATGTCATCCCCGGCAAGAAGAACCTCATCGCTTTCCAGGTGTTCAGATGGTGCGACGGTACATACCTTGAAGACCAGGATTTCTGGAGGATGACCGGGGTCGCAAGGGAAAATTACCTGTATGCCCGCAATCCCCTCCATATCGAAGATATCCGTATCGACGCCGGACTTGAAAACGGATACAGGGACGGGGTGCTGGACATAACCGCCGAATATCCTGAAGGCTACAGTATCGGTATAGAGATCCTCGGTCCGGACGGAAGCAAAGTCAGGGATCTTACGATGGAAGGCGTAAGCCGGATTACCGAACGCTTCCCGGAAGTGCTTTCATGGAACGCCGAGATTCCCAACCTGTATGAAGCCGTCTTCGCCCTGTACGATACTGAAGGCAAGACGGTCGAAGTCATCCGCCAGCACTTCGGTTTCAGGAAAATCGAACTGGACGGCTGCAATGTACTCGTAAACGGACAGCCCGTGCTGTTCAAAGGCGTCAACAGGCACGAGATGAACCCTTACGGCGGATACCTCGTTTCAAAAGAGGATATGGAACAGGATGTACGCCGCATGAAAGAGTTCAATATCAATGCGGTAAGGACATGCCACTATCCGGACGACCCTTATTGGTATTACCTTTGCGACAAATACGGGCTCTATGTCATCGCTGAAGCCAATATCGAATCGCACGGTATGATGTACACGGAATCCAGCGTCGCAAAGGATCCTGCCTACAAAGCCGCACATGTTTCGAGGAATGTCGACAATGTACGGATACTGAAAAACCATCCGTCGATCATTTTCTGGTCGCTCGGGAACGAGGCCGGCTACGGTGAAAACTTCAAAGCCGCCGGCGAAACCGTAAAAGCCATGGATTCGACAAGACTCCTGATATACGAACAGGACTGGGGATTCGAAGTGGCTGACATATATTCTCCTATGTACAGAAAGCCGGCGGATGTGATAAGATATTGCGAAAACAATCCACAAAGGCCTCTGATCCAAATCGAATACGCCCACGCGATGGGCAATTCCGAAGGCGGTTTCAAAGAATACTGGGACTTGATACGGAAATATCCGGCCTACCAGGGAGGGTTCATCTGGGATTTCGTAGACCAGTCCGTCTATTACGACAAGAACGGGACGACCGTCCTTGCATACGCCGGGGATTTTAACGACAGCGACAGCGATTGGGACAAGAATTTCTGCAACAACGGGCTCTTCAGTCCGGACCGCAACCCTAACCCGCATGCATACGAAGTACGGTACTATCATCAGCCGATATGGACAACGCTGGAAGACACCCTCGGCGGAAAGATTTCGGTTTTCAACGAATATTTTTTCCGAGACCTGTCGGCATATTCGCTGGATTGGGAATTGGTTTCAAACGGAAACATAATGGCATCCGGCAAGATGCCCGAACTGCCCGTAGCCCCTCAACAGACAGCCGAATTCGTCCTGGGCTACGACAGGGATTCCGTCAGGACATGGCTCGGAAGGGAAAACGGCCTGTTGCTGAATATCAGTTTCACTTTGAACCGCGACGAGCCGTTCCTGCCTGAAGGCCATAGGATAGCTTATGCGCAATATGTTCTCAAAGAGGCGGACATGTTCAGTCCGTTGGAAGACACCGGGACACCGGTATCCGCAACCGACAAGGGAGATTCGTTCGTATTCGAAACCGACAAGGGACAAATCCGCATATCATCGGCCACAGGGCTCGTCGACAGCTACATTTTCGACGGCATACAGTTGCTTGAAGATGGCAGCTGCATCAGGCCTAACTTCTGGAGGGCGGTTACCGACAACGATTTCGGTGCCGGACAGCAGCTCCGCTTCAAAGAGTGGCACTCTCCTTCCATGACTTTGGAAAGCCTGACCCCGGACGGGGCTTCGGTAAAGGCCGCATTCCGATTCGAAAACATCCCTGCAAGGCTTGAACTCGAATACTCCGCCAACTCGGCCGGGGAGCTCGGCATCGTCCAGAGACTCGTACCCGACGACAGGGCCGCATCCATGGAGGGAGCGTACAGATACATGTTCCGCTTCGGAATGCGTGCAGACCTGCCTGAAAGTTTCGACAGAGTGGATTATTACGGACGGGGACCATGGGAAAACTATTCCGACCGCAAAGGCTCGGCAATCATAGGCCGCCATTCGTCCTCGGTAGACGACATGTTTTACCCTTACATCCGCCCTCAGGAATGCGGTACGCGCAGCGACCTCAAAGCATGGACATTGGTAAACGGCACTGATGGCATATCCGTGACCATCTCGTCTGCGGAAGATTTCAGCGCATCGGCACTTCCTTATTCGCAGGAAACCCTTGACGAAGGCCCTGTGAAGCAGAAGGCGCAGAGGCATCCTGCCGAACTTGTCCGTGACGGTTTTACCTCGGTATGCTTCGACAAAGTCCAGATGGGCCTCGGCTGCATAGACTCTTGGGGCGCATGGCCTTTGGAAGAATATATGGTTCCGTTCGGAAAATATGAGTTCCGCGTGAAGTTCGCTCCTGAACGCCGAAATCAGACGCCCGAGCGCCTGTAACCCTCTCTTTTCCGCTTCAGGGAAGGTCTGACCGCCCTTACTTTCCGTAAGTCCTTAAAAAAGACCTTCAGCAGATTGACACGGTAATGGACCGTGCCAAGCGCAAGTCTGAAAAACATGGCAATCCTGGCAACGGTGCGGCCAAGGCCTCCCTTGCCGGGATTGCATTCAATAAGCATCAGGTCGCGGTAAACCGATGACATATCGAACAGAGTCCTGTCTCCGTAACTGTCGCGGTCATGGAAGATCTTCGCACCTGGCACGACATAAGTCTTCTTCGAAAGATAACGCATTCTCGCCAGATATTCCTCGCAGGCAGCCGTCGCCTCCAGGAAGAGCCGGTTAAACGGGCCTGTCTCCTTCAACAGCGACAGGGGTAAGAGCCAACAGCCCGAAGGCGCGGCGCTTACAGGGATTTTCGCAAAAGACTGCCCTGTTTTGCGCTTTAAAACGCACTTCAGGTCACTGGAATGCCTGATGAGCGGACGGAACGATGTCTCATAATCCGAGCCTGGGCCGTTCAGATAGACAGGAACGAGCAGAGAGTCGTCCCCGCATGCTTTCACGAGGATTTCCAGCGTATCGTGCTCCAGCCATACATCATGGTGCATGAGGAGCACGGCTTCGGCTCCTGAAGCGACAGCCGCATCGATACCGGCCTGCGCGGCTGACGCAAAACCGAGATTCGATTCCATCCGGACGAGCTCCACTTCGGGAAAACAATCATGCACATGCTCGGGGGTGCCGTCGCTGGAAGCATTGTCCACCGCTATGACATGTCTCGGAGGGCAGGAGGAAGCATACAGAGACGAGACGGATCTTTCCACCCATCTCATCGCATTACAAGTCACAATGACTGCAAAGACATCCATTCAATCGAGCTTCAGCACGGCCATGAAAGCGCTCTGCGGCACTTCGACATTGCCGACCTGGCGCATGCGCTTCTTGCCTTTCTTCTGTTTTTCGAGAAGTTTCCTCTTACGGGTGATATCGCCGCCGTAGCACTTGGCCGTAACATCCTTACGCACAGCCTTGACCGTCTCCCTTGCGATGATCTTCGCCCCTATCGCCGCCTGGATGGCTATGTCGAACTGCTGGCGCGGAATCAGTTCCTTCAGCTTTTCGCACATCTTCCTGCCGAAATCATAGGCATGTTCGCGGTGGATCAGGCTCGAGAGGGCATCAACAGGTTCGGAATTGAGAAGGATGTCGAGTTTGACAAGATCCGCCCGCTTGAAACCTATCAGATGATAGTCGAACGAAGCGTAGCCTTTCGAAATGGATTTCAATTTGTCATAGAAATCGAAAACTATCTCGGCCAAAGGCATCTCGTAATTGAGTTCCACCCTGTCCGATGAAAGGAAATGCTGGCCTGTAAGCGTGCCTCTCTTGTCAAGGCAAAGCTTCATTATGCCTCCGAAAAACTCGCTTTTCGAGATTATCTGAGCCTTGATGTAAGGCTCTTCGATATAGTCTATCAGTGTCGGTGACGGAAGTCCGGAAGGATTGTGGACATCGAGCACCTCATGCTGGGTAGTATATACTTTGTATGAAACATTCGGTACCGTAGTTATCACATCCATGTCAAACTCCCTGTAAAGCCTCTCCTGGACGATTTCCAGGTGCAGAAGTCCGAGAAAGCCGCATCTGAATCCGAAGCCGAGGGCAAGCGAAGATTCCGGCTCGAATACCAGCGAAGCATCGTTCAGACGGAGTTTTTCAAGTGAAGCCCTCAAATCCTCGTACTCGTCCGCTTCGACAGGATAGACACCGGCGAAAAGCATCGGCTTCACCTCCTCGAAACCGGCTATGGAAGACAGGCAAGGGCGGTCTACATGGGTAATCGTATCTCCTACCTTCACTTCCGCTGCCGTCTTGATGCCCGAAATGATATATCCTACACTGCCGCACGGAATCTCGTCACGAGGTTCGAGCTTCATTTTCAGGACACCGACCTCATCGGCCTCGTACTCTCTGCCGGTATTGAAAAACTTCACTTTGTCACCGGTGCGTATCGAACCGTTTTCCACTTTGAAATATGCTATGATTCCACGGAAAGAATTGAACACCGAATCGAATATGAGGGCCTGCAGCGGCGCCTGCGGATTTCCCGACGGAGCCGGAATGCGGTCTACGATTGCGTCCAATATCTCGTCCACGCCCTGCCCGGTCTTTCCGGAAGCGAGGATGATCTCTTCGGGATCGCAGCCGAGAAGCTCCACAACCTGATCCTTCACGACATCGACCATTGCCGAATCCATGTCTATCTTGTTCAGGACAGGTATTATGGCCAAATCGTGTTCGATGGCAAGGTAGAGATTGGAAATTGTCTGAGCCTGGATGCCCTGCGTAGCATCTACTACGAGCAAAGCCCCCTCGCATGAGGCTATGGCGCGCGATACTTCGTATGAAAAATCCACATGCCCCGGGGTATCGATCAGATTCAGTATATAATTCTGCCCGTCCCTGGCATACTCCATCTGGATGGCGTGGCTCTTGATCGTTATGCCTTTTTCTTTTTCGAGATCCATCGAGTCGAGCACCTGATTCTCCATGTCCCTTTCGCTAAGCGTCCTCGTGGCTTCAAGAAGCCTGTCTGCCAATGTGCTCTTCCCGTGGTCGATGTGCGCGATTATCGAAAAATTCCTAATATTCTTCATTTTCAAGAAATATATTGCGCAAATATAGTTAAAATTGAAAAAAGGGCGTACATTTGCCCGATAGTTTAATTGCTGCCTAAATTTTAACGCTTATGTCTAAAACAGAAGAACTGAAACGTATCGCGTCCCAGGTAAGGCGCGATATCATACGCATGGTGCATTCCGCCAAATCGGGCCACCCAGGCGGTTCGTTGAGCAGTACGGAAATCATGACCGCCCTCTATTTCGATGTGATGAAACACGACCCTGCCAGCTGGACAAGGGATTCCAAAGGCCAGGACGCCTTCATCCTTTCGGCAGGACATCTCGCTCCGGTATACTACTCGGTGCTGGCCCGCTCAGGCTATTTCGACATCAGGGAACTCGGTACTTTAAGACAGTTCGGCAGCAGGCTGCAAGGACATCCTTGTACTGAAAAAGGGCTTCCGGGTGTGCTCCAGCCGTCCGGTTCGCTCGGACAAGGCCTTTCGGCGGCGGCAGGCATCGCCCTTGCGAAGAAGATGGACAAAGAGACCAACCGCGTCTATGCCCTTCTCGGGGACGGCGAATGCGAAGAAGGACAGATCTGGGAAGCCGCAATGTTCGCTGTAAACCACGGGCTTGACAACCTCATAGCCATCATGGACTGGAACAACCAGCAGATAGACGGAAAAGTATCGGATGTCGCCGGTGTGAAAGACTACGGGCCTATATGGAAAGCCTTCGGCTGGGAGACCATAGTATGCGACGCCCATGATTTCGATTCGCTGCTTGCAGCTTTCGACAAAGCGGGCAAAGCCGGGAAGCCGGCCATCATCCTCGCAAAGAGCAATATGGGACAAGGCGTAGACTTCATGTGCGGTACCCACAAATGGCACGGAAAGGCTCCTTCCGACGAGCAGGCCGCAGCAGCCCTTTCGCAGCTCGAAGAAACTTTAGGAGATTATTAATCATTGAAAACCTCGGAATATGAAACACGAATATATTAATACCGGTAACAAAGACACACGCAGCGGTTTCGGAGCAGGGCTTTACCAGGCCGCTTCATGCAATCCCGAAATCATAGCCCTGTGCGCGGATCTCGCAGGCTCACTGAAAATGGAAAAATTCGCTGAGGCATGGCCTGAAAGGTTCATCCAATGCGGGATAGCCGAAGCCAACATGATAGGAGTGGCCGCAGGCGCCGCACTCACCGGCAAGATACCGTTCGCCGGCTCTTTCGCCGAATTCATCACAGGAAGGGTATACGACCAGATCCGTCAGGAAGTCGCTTACGGCAACACCAATGTAAAGATTGCCGCCTCCCATGCCGGGATAACCCTCGGAGAAGACGGAGCGACGCACCAGACAATGGAAGACATCGCCCTGATGAGAGCCCTTCCGAACATGACGGTCATCAATCCGTGCGATTACAACCAGACGAAAGCCGCAACGATTGCAGCCGCCGCATACCACGGCCCGGTCTATCTCCGTTTCGGCAGGCCTTCGGTCCCTAACTTCACTCCGGAAGACCAGGTATTCGAAATCGGCAAAGCCCTCGTCATGAACGAAGGCAAGGATGTAACCGTCTTTGCCACAGGTCATCTTGTCTGGGAAGCGCTCCAGGCGGCAAAAGAGCTCGAAAACGAAGGCATATCCGCCGAGATAATCGACATACATACCATCAAGCCGCTTGATACCGATGCCGTGGTAGCATCCGTCGCAAAGACCGGAGCAGCCGTTTGCGCCGAAGAGCATCTGATCGCAGGAGGACTTGGAGAGCTGATAGCAGGGACGCTTGCAAGGCATTTGCCTGCACCTGTCGAATTCGTCGCCGTCGATGACAAGTTCGGCCAGAGCGGTTCTCCATCCGAACTCATGAAGGCCTACGGACTTGATGCATCGCACATCGTAAGTGCAGCCAGAAAGGCCGTCGGCAGGAAGAACGGATAGTAATTGGAAGAGGGCAGGATCATAAAGCTGTTCGAAAGCGGGCGCATCGAAGAGGCGTTCGAGGCCATCGTAGATACTTACAAGGAGAAGCTTTACTGGCATATCCGGCGCATGGCCGGCTCTCACGAAGATACTGACGACATACTTCAGGACGTATTCCTTAAAATTTGGGCGGGGCTTCCCTCTTTCAGGGGGGAATCCCGTCTTTTTACATGGATATACCGCATAGCCACTAACGAGACCCTCACTTTTCTAAACAGGAAAAGGCTCCGTTCCTTACTTTCGTTCAGAACCCCTCCGCCGTCTTACTCTGTCGAAGCCGACCCGTGGTTCGATGCAGACGGAATCATCAGGAAACTTTACAAGTCCATCGCCGCCCTGCCTGCGAAACAGCGCCTGGTATTCAACATGCGTTATTTCGAAGAAATGAAATACGAAGACATTTCCGAAATCCTCGGCACATCCGTAGGCGCTCTGAAAGCCTCATATCACCATGCCTACAAAAGGATTGTGTCTGAAATGAAAGAAAACATAGGATGAACAAGGGAAAATCGGCAATGGACTGATTACAAAAAGCCGAACGGTTTCTAAACCTTTGCCGGCAATGCTCGTCTAATGATTGTGTGCTTAAATGATTCACCGTGAAAGACAATACAATGGACATAGAAGACAAAAGATATAAAATCAATCCTTACACCGTGCCTGACGGCTACTTCGGCTCGTTGGACGGAAGGATCCGCGTCCACATTGAAAAACACGGACACGACAAGCCCGGGACATGGGAACGATTCTTCAAGCCTGCGCTGGGAATGGCGGCGGCGTTCGCGCTCGTACTGGCGATCGGCGCCGGAATCATGCGAATCACCGGCACCGCCGGAAACATGCCGGACGACTCCGGAGCCATTCCGATGGAAGAATACGATCTGATGAGGACAGTCGTTTCGATTGCATACTCCTCCGGCATCGACGGCACCGTTGAAAACGAGGATCCTGACGGCGGAAAGCTGACCGATGACGAAGTCATCGAATATCTCTCAGGAGAAGACAGGGTCCTGCTGTATCTTGCCGCCACATACGACGAAAACGAAGAATAATTTTTTTACGATATGAAGAAAAAACATTTTATCATCTCATTAACCGCTTTACTTTTCTCGGCAATTACCGTCTTTGCCATCCCTCCCGCAACGGATAATGGCCCGGGCTGCGGACACGACAAAGACTGGAAGGAGAGGATCAAGGCGGAAAAAATCGCATATTTCACAGACGCGTTGGAACTGACTCCGGAAGAAGCACAGGTTTTCTGGCCGATATACAACAAGTTGCAGGACGAAAGGGAAAAATATCACGGTGAAGCAAGGAAAAGCATGAAACTCTTGGAAATCGCCATCGAAACCGGGAAGACCGAGACCGAAATCGCCACGCTGCTCGACAATTATCTCGAAGCGGCCGGAAACTGCGACAATATGCGCGAAAAGACAAGGGAGGAAATAAGCAAAGTGCTTTCAGAAGAAAAGACGGCAATGCTCTTCCTGGCTGAAGAACGCTTCATGATGAAACAGTTCAGGAATCTTAAAAACAGAAAAGAATAGATTGCGCCAATCGTGGCATGATTAATGCAGTAAAACATTCGTTTTGTAGTATAGTTAGTGGTTTTTTAGTGGTTAGTTTGAACCTCAGGGCCTGCAATAGAGTTCTGAGGTTCTTTTTAAATATTCGGGGTCGTACTCTCTTCCCCGATGTACGGCAAGCTCTTCCATCACAAGCCTGGCCCTGTTTTTCGAAAACTCCACCACCACCCTGTCGGCTTCACGGCCCGCAAGATTGCTGACATACACTATCCTGTTAAGATACAGTCCTTTGTCCGCACCATAGGCAAGCACCTGCATCTTGTCCGATGCAGGCAATATCATCGACACCCTGCCTTTGATGGAAAGACAGAGCGCGGCATAGTCCAGCACATCCCTGAATGACAGCGAACCGGTATGACGCGCCCCCCTCCTCCTCGTATCCGGAGATCTGAGCGTACTGTCGAAATACGGGGGATTGGAAACGATCAGGTCGCATTCCTTCGGCGGATATCCGGCCAAAGGGACATGGATGGACACCATATTGCCGCTCCACGGCGAATTGGCGAAATTTCCGGCGGCCTCTTCGGCCGAAATGCCGTCTGCATCGATGCCTGTCAGGATATCGTCCGGCCCGAGAATCCCGTCCTGCCCGCTTTCCATCCTTAATGAAGACAGGCGTTTCGCTACGATCAGAGCAACGACACCGGTACCGGTCCCTATGTCGAGGATCCTGGTATCGGACGATGATATTGTGCACAAAGCGCCGAGCAAAACCGAGTCTGTATTGATTTTCATCGCCGAAGACTCGTTCCTCACCACGAAACCGTTGAAAATGAATACGGACATGGCTTCTATACGAACCTCCCGTCTTTCATCTCCAAAGCCCGGTCGCACATTCGGGCCAGTCCGGTATCATGGGTGACTATCAATATTGTCTGTCCGTAATGGTCGCGAAGTCTGAAAAAAAGGCTGTGGATTTCCTCTTTTGTCTTACTGTCAAGGTTCCCGGAAGGCTCGTCTGCAAACAGTACTGAAGGACAATTCATTATGGCGCGGGCCACGGCCACCCTCTGCTGCTCTCCGCCGGAAAGCTG
>DEPW01000146.1:9994-21604 GCA_002358965.1 Bacteroidales bacterium UBA3382 | reverse complement strand
CGGGCTCATAACCCGGAGGTCGGAGGTTCGAGTCCTCCTCCCGCTACCGAAAGAAGGGACAACCTTACGAGGGTTGTCCTCTTCGTTTTTATAATGCCTGCAATATTTCCACATGCCGCTGCGACGGGTGCCTTTCCCATTCAGGCCTGGCAATATTTCATCCGCCTGATTTTGTGCGTGGCTGTCTTCTCGAACGCCTCTTTGACAAATTCGACATCGGTGATGCGGGAAAAACGGCTCACATGCCTGTTCACGAAATCCATGATTTCCTGTTTCAGCCTCTCGTGCTCTTTGCTGCTCAGGTGCAGTCTGTCCTTCAGCGTGTCTTTAAGCAGGACGAGGGCTACGAGCCTTCCTTTGCGGTGGACTACGAGAGACTCTTCGATGTCGTCTATTCCGTTGATGACATTTTCGATTTCCTCGGGATAGATGTTTTCCCCCGAAGGCCCGAGTATGACGGTGTTGAGCCTGCCTTTTATGGCGAATCTGCCTTTGGCGTCGATGCAGGCGAGATCGTTGGTCCGGAACCAGCCGTCTTCGGTGAAGGCCGCTTTCGTCCTTTCTGGGTCTTTGTAGTATCCGAGCATCACATTCTGGCCTTTGCATACGATTTCGCCTATTCCGGTTACGGGGTCGGCATTGTCGAGCCTTACCTGCACGCCAGAGGCCGGAGTCGTTTCGGAAGACGGCGCTTTCGCGCTCTATGACAATATCGACTACTCTCTCAGGCAGAATGCGGACCTGTCTTCGGATTCGGCGACGCTTTCCATAATATCCACTCCCCATCCATACAAGATCGCATTTGCATTGGTGATAGCCTGTCTCGGAGGCAGGATGTCCGCAAGGCTGAATCTCGTAAGTTACGAATTGAAGAGGAACGATGTCCTGATAGTTACTCCGGGCATGATCGGGGAGTGTGTCGAGTTTTCCCCGGACTGCCGTATCGCGATGATGGCTTTCCCCCAGAAAAATGCGTTCCCGGGCATAAATGTCTCCTGCATGATGTCCATATCGTCTTATGTGTCGCGGAACAGCAAGATGACCGTATCGGACGAAGACATGCGGGATTTCGTCGAGATATACATGGCGGTCAAGAGGAAGATATCCGACAAGTCCTATGCTTACAAAAGCGAGCTGATAGCCGGTTACATGCAGGTGCTCTGCTGCAATGCCGGGCAGATAGTGGCTGACGGCAGACAATCGGAACCCTTCGCTGATCCGCCGGGCCATGCCGGCAGCCGTGGCAGGCAGATTTACGAAGCCTTTGTTTCGGAAGTGTCGAGGCATTATGTGTCGGAACGCTCCATAAATTATTATGCCGGAAAGCTTTGCATATCCCCGAAATACCTTTCGCATGTGGTCCGCTCTGTAAGCGGCCGCAATCCGGGAGACTGGATAAGGGACTATGTCATACTTGAGGCGAAAGCGTTGTTGAAAAGCGGAAAATACTCCGTGCAGCAGGTCGGCGACATGCTTAATTTCCCGAACCAGTCATTTTTCGGGACTTATTTCAAAAGGGCCACGGGCCTTTCGCCGAAAGCCTACAGGGAATCGTGAAGTAGAGGCTTCAGCGGCCTTCCTCGTCAAGTATACCGCTCGTCTTCTGTATGATCTTGATTACCACATACGATATTCCGATCAGTATCGCAAGGGCCGCGACGGCGTAATTGACATGTATGTCATCAGGCCTGATGAAGTGCCCTGCAATATTGAAGGCGCAGAATATCAGGAACAGCGCGAATACTCCGTTCTTCTCTTTCTTGATGATCTTCTTCCAGGAGAAAGAGAGCGACGGCTTTACGAAGCCCTTGAATCTCGGTATGAAGGCCGGTATGCCTTCCGACCAGGAAATGTACTCCTGCCCGAATTTCCTGCGGAGGAACTGTTCCTCGGCATACATGATGCGTTCGTAGTACAGCCAGAATATGAGGATGAACGCAAGGATGAACCAGATGTTGCATGTCAGCAGCGATATTCCGAAATACATCAGGAAGTTTCCCAGATACAGGGGATGGCGCACCATGGAATATATGCCCGTCTTGTTCAATGTGTCCGCCACCTGCTTTTCGGTGTTCCTTCCCGAAGTGTTGACCGGAGTGTGCCCTACGGTATATACCCTCACAAACACTCCCAGCAGGCTCACGAGCAGGCAGAAGAACTCGTAAAACATCCAGTATGGTGCGATGGATGCGAAGAATTCGCCGTTTTTCCAGATGTTGAGCAGGTATATGCCAAGCCCGATGACCAGAATCAATATGGGAAGCTCGCCTCTGCGTTTGAACAGCCAATTGCCCTGTTTCTCGAAAGTCTCTTGAAGTGCCATGGTTTTGAATTATTACAATTTTAAAAAAATCGTCCGCAAAAATAACAAACAGTTTCTGAAAATCAAAACTGCTTGCTATCTTTGTCAGTAATGCGGCATTGTGCCGGCTTAAAAATTTGTATTATGGTTAAAATCAATCTGGACGGTTGCCGTCCTTTCGTCAGCGACGGCGATTATCAGGCTTGTATGGGCAAAGCCCTTGAGGCTTATGAAGTATTGGATGCGGAGACCGGTGCGGGAAACGATTTTCTCGGATGGAAACATCTTCCTTCGCGGACTCCGGAGGCTCTCGTGCGGCAGTTCGAACAGATCAGGGACGAATGGCTCGGAGCCGGTATCGACACAGTGGTCGTCATCGGCATAGGAGGCTCTTATCTCGGTGCAAAATGCGCCATAGAGGCCCTGTCGCATTCGTTCCGGTCGCATTTGACGCGCAAAGCCGGAAAGTTGGATGTCGTCTTTGCCGGCAACAACCTTTCCGAGGACTATCTCGCCGAACTTCTCGATATGATGCTGCAGAGGTCCGTTGCCGCCGTCGTCATCTCCAAATCGGGGACTACCACGGAGCCGGCAGTGGCTTTCCGCCTGGTCAAGAATTTCATAGAAGACCGTTACGGCAAGCAGGCCGCTTCGCGCCGCATAGTGGCGGTGACCGACAAGGCGAAAGGTGCATTGAAGAAGCTTTCGGATACGGAAGGTTACAGGACTTTCGTGATCGAAGACAATGTAGGCGGCCGTTTCTCGGTACTGACTCCGGTAGGTCTCCTTCCGATAACGCTTGCCGGATACGATGTCAGGGCAATGCTCGCAGGTGCTGCAGAGGCTGAAAAGGCCTGTATGAAAGCCTCGGCCGACAATCCTGCGCTGAAGTATGCGGCAATGAGGAATCTGCTGTATTCCAAAGGATACAAAGTGGAGATACTGGTGTCTTTCAATCCGAAGCTGGTTTATCTCGGAGAATGGTGGAAGCAGCTTTTCGGAGAGTCGGAAGGCAAGGACGGGAAAGGAATCTTCCCGGCATCCGTCAATTTCACCACGGACCTGCATTCGATGGGGCAATATATCCAGGACGGGGAACGCATCCTGATGGAAACTGTCGTGTCGGTGGAGAACAGCAACCGCAAACTTATGATCAATACCGACCCGGACAATCTTGACGGGCTCAACTTCATGGCTTCCAGGCGGGTGGAGGAATGCAACCGGATGGCCGAGCAGGGAACCCGTCTTGCACACATCGATGGCGGAGTGCCGCAGATGCTGCTGTCGATCGAGAGAGTGGACGAGTTCAATATCGGCAGTGCGTTCTATTTCTTCGAGGCAGCATGCGGAATAAGCGCTTACATGCTTGGAGTCAATCCGTTCGACCAGCCGGGAGTTGAGGCTTACAAGAGGAACATGTTCGCCCTTTTGGGCAAGCCGGGATACGAAACCGAAGGCGCGGCACTGAGGGACAGACTTGACAATATGGGCAGATAGCCTTTGCGCCATGGGAGGAAGGACGCCTTTTCTGCGGCAGGTGGCCGGGATGTACAAAGACGCATTGGAAGCCGGGGAACGGATATGTTTCGTGTTCCCGAGCCGGAGGGCGGCTGTGTTTTTCCGCCAATACCTTTCGGAGATGATCGGAAAGCCGCTTTTCTCTCCGGATCTTGTCACGATAAACGAACTCTTCGCCAGGATTTCCGACCTGAAGGCGGCTGACAGGATTACACTCCTGATGAGGCTTTATTCCTGTTATTCGGAACTCGTCCCGGAACCGGAGAGTCTGGACGAATTCGTATTCTGGGGGGATACGCTGATAGCGGATTTCAATGATGTCGACAAATATATGGCCGACGCCAGGCATCTTTTCATGAATGTCTCCGACCTGGACGCGCTGAAGGACGATTTCAGTTATCTTACCGATACCCAGAAAGAAGCGATACGCCGTTTCTGGGGACATTATTTTAAGACGGCGCAAGGCAATGTCAGCCATGTCAAGAAGGTCTTCCATGGCAACTGGAGCCTGATGTATCCGCTCTATGAAGAGTTCAACCGGAGGCTCTTGAAGGAAGGCATATCTTATGACGGAATGCTGTACCGTAAAACGGCGGAGAAGATACTCGCTTGCGCCGACGATCCTCTTCCAGGATACTCCAAAGCGGTGTTCGTCGGACTGAACGCCCTTAACGAGTGCGAAAAAGTCCTGTTGAGGCGGCTTCGCAAAGACGGAAAAGCGGATTTCCACTGGGATTTCTTCGGCGGGATGCTCAAGGATGAAAGCAATGCGGCGTCTTTGTTCATGCGCGCAAACATCAAAGAGTTCCCGCCGTCCTGCCCCTTGGAGGATGATGACGAGGCTTATCCGGAGGTCGTCGCGGTATCCGTAGCTTTTGCCGTTGCCGGGGCGAAATGCGCAGGAAAGATATTGGACTCGCTCGGAGGGAAAATAGGGAGGGAGACTGCTGTGATGCTGCCGGACAGTTCTCTGCTCGAACCTCTGCTCGATTCGGTGCCGTTGAATGCCGGGACGATAAATGTGACTATGGGCTGTCCGATGTCCGGCTCGGCTCTCGCTTCGTTCATGTCCTCGCTGAAGGATTTGCAGTTCGGGTGCAGGAAGACATCGTCCGGGACCAAGTTCTATCACAGACCGGTGCTGGATTTGCTCGGGCACAGATATCTGAGCGGACAGGACAATGTGCAGGATGTGACAGTGCGGATGTTCAGGCAGAACATCGTCTATGTCGAGCCGTCGTTCCTGGCCGTTACGCCATTGCTCGCCCTGGTTTTCCGGCCTGTAATCGACGATGCGGACAGCCAGGATTCCACAAGGGCTCTCGAGGCCTACTGCAAAGATGTCCTTTGGGAGCTCGGCAAGCTCGGGGACGGAAAGGAAAGGGAATTCGTAAAGAGATACTATTCTTCCGTTGTGAGACTTGCCGACATGCGCCTGCCTGTAAAGCCAGCCACATGGTTCAGGCTGCTCGAGGCCATAGTCTCCGGCATATCCGTCCCGTTCAAAGGCGAACCCCTTGCGGGATTGCAGATCATGGGGCCTCTGGAGACGCGCGCCCTTGATTTCAGGAATGTAATCATAACCTCGATGAACGAAGGCATCTTCCCTTCACGGAGCGCAGACAATTCTTTCATACCTTATATATTGCGCAAAGGGTTCGGGCTTCCTGTCTATGAGTACGAGGACGCCATGTGGGCCTATTACTTCTACCGTCTTGTCTCCAGGGCGGACAAAGTCTGGCTGATAACCGATTCGAGGGTAGGCGGCATAAAAGCGGGAGGCGAAAGCCGTTATGTGAAACAGCTCGAATATCTCTATTCCGACAAGGTGCGTTTTTCAAGGGCCGAAGTCCCGTTGCGTTCCGGCCAGATGCCGTCAGTGGAGCCTCCGGTAATCGAAAAATCGCCCGGGACGATGAGGGTCCTGGAGGAAAGATTCCTGAAAGAAAGGAAAATCTTTTCCCCGAGCCTGTTGAACGATTATATTTCCTGTCCGCTGAAGTTTTATTTCAAATATGTCTTGGAAGAGCCGGTGGACGGGGAAATCGTCGACGATCTCGATCCGGGCAAATTCGGCAGCTGGTACCATGGCGTGATGTGCTCCCTGTACAGGCCTTTCGAAGGCAGGAAAGTGACGGCGTCGGATCTTGCCGCGATATCCCGGGACGACATAAGGAAAACAGCCGACGCTGTCTTCGAGAAAGAGACTTCCAGCCGTGAAATCCGCGGACTCAATCTCGTTAACCGCGAAGTGATAATGAGGCTCGTGAAAAGGACTTTGGAGATAGACCGGGATTTCGCTCCGTTTAAAATCGCAAGTCTCGAAAGCTGTTTTCATGCGGATTTGGATCTGGACGACGGCCGCCTTGTGCGCGTCGGCGGATATATCGACAGGCTGGATGTCGTGGACGGCGGGCTGAGGATCATAGATTACAAGACGGGAAGCGTCAGTCTCGACTATAAAGGAGATGTCGCAAAAGTGTTCGATACCATGAACAACTCCCGCCCGTACATCCTGCTTCAGATGTTCGTCTACCAATATGCCCTGGATCATTTTCCCGGGCCTTTGAAGCCGCTTCCGAAAATGAATTATGTGTATTCTTTAAAGCAGATGCTGAAGTCGGTTCCCGAAAAACTGGAGTTCGAAAGGGAATGCGGGTATCCCGCTTTTGAAACTCATCTGAAGGATATGATAAGGGAGATCCTTGACCCGGCTGTCCCTTTCAGGGCAGGCCTTGAAAAGAACTGCGGCAATTGCGACTTTTTTTCGATTTGCAAAAAAACGGAAATAAAATGTTGAAAGTATACAGTGCCTCGGCCGGCTCCGGGAAGACTTACAGGCTCGCCAAGGAATATATAACCCGGCTCTTCAGGAGCGAATACGCCTACCGGCATATCCTCGCCGTGACTTTTACGAACAAGGCCACGGAAGAGATGAAATCGAGGATATTGGAAAAGCTTTACAGTCTGGCCGTTTCCAAGGAAACTCCGGAATATTGCGAAGATGTCGCTTCCGCCAACGGCCTTTCGGTCCCTCAGATGACCCTGAGGGCGAAGGATATCCTGCGAAGGATGCTTAACGACTACGGCGCATTTTCCGTAAGTACCATCGACCGGTTCTTCCAGAGGACGATGAGGGCTTTCGCCCGCGAACTCGGACTGTACGGCTCTTATTCGGTGGATCTGGACAGAAAGGCCGTTTTCTTCGAGGGCATAGACATGGTCATGGACTCGATAGACGGCTCCGGTAAGGATTCGGAATTGCTGGCGTGGCTTGTCGATACTGCAATGGAATCCATAGCGGACAATAAGGACTGGAATGTGAAGGAAATACTGAAAGATTCCAAAATGGACATCTTCAGCGAGGAATTCCGTCTGAAGAGCGCCGGGGCGCGGTATGGCGACATGTTTTCGAAAGACAGGATATCTGTCGTAAGGAGGCATTGCGCCGAAATAGTTTCGTCATTCGAGAGGCAGGCGTCGTCGCTGGCCGCTCAGGCCCTCGGCATCATCGAGGACGCATCCTTGTCGCCCGAGGATTTTCGCGGCAAAAGCTCTTCCCCGTTCAAGGCACTCGTCGGCATAAGCTCCGGCACATCTTATTATAATAAAGGGGTATCCTCTTTGTTGGAACTGGCCGATGCCGGCGGTGAAGAATGGACAGTCAGGACTTCTCCGAGGCGGAACGAAATCATCGCGCTTTACGGCGCGCTGAATCCCGTATTGGTGCGGCTTTCGGATTGTTACGGCGAAAACTATTCCGTCTACTGCACGGCGCTCAGGATCCGTCCCCTGCTTTTCAAGCTCGGGGTGATGTCCGACATAATGGCGGAGGTGGACGCCATATTGAAGGATTCCAACAAAGTGATGCTTGACGATACCAACCAGAGACTGTCCGAAATCATCTCCGATGACGATACGCCTTTCATTTATGAGAAACTCGGGACTGTATACGAGGATTTCATGCTGGACGAGTTCCAGGACACATCGAGGCTTCAGTGGCACAATTTCCTTCCCCTTGTGTCCAACTCCGTATCACAGGGGAACGAGACCCTCATAGTAGGCGATGTCAAGCAGAGCATATACCGGTGGCGTTCCGGAGACTGGCGCATACTCGGAAAGGAAGTCGCAGACCGTTTCAATGTGCGTTACGAGTCTTTGAACGACAACTGGCGCAGCCGCCGCGAGATCGTCGGTTTCAATAACGATTTCTTTACTTATGCCGTGGAACGCTCGGGCTCCAGGATGCTGTCGGCCGTGTTTTCGGATGTGCGGCAGGGTATCCCGGCGAAGCGTGAAGGAAAGGCCGGCGGTGGGCATGTGCATGTCAGGTTTTTCCGTAATGGTTCCGACGAAGCCATGACGCAGGGCGATTGTGTCATAGAGGCAGTGAGCAGGCTGCACGGTAACGGTTACGCCCTTTCCGACATCGCCATCCTTGTCAGGACGAACAATGACGGCCGTCTCATAGTGGATTTGCTGAAGGAACAGGGCATTCCGACCGTATCGGAGGACTGCATGTATCTGGGCGCGTCAGTATGTGTCGGACATGCGGTGCGCATGCTCAGGGAATCTTCACAGGCTCATTTGCAGGGAAAATCCCTGTACCGGATGTGCGAGGACATCTTTTCATCCATCCCGGAGGAACTCAAGATCCCTGAAACGGCCCATATCTATGCGTTCCTCGACAATGTCAACGATTTTGTAGCTACGGAAGGCGACGATGTGCGCAAATTCCTTTCATGGTGGGATGTTAACGGCCGTGAGGCATTGGTGCCTGCCGCGCAAACGGATTCGGCGGTGAAGGTGATGACGATACACAAGTCCAAAGGTCTTGATTTCGCGGCCGTGATATTGCCGTATTTTGAAATGCCCCTGTATCCTGCAGGAAATAAAGGGAACTGGAAGTGGCTGAAAACGGACAGCAAATATTTCGGCGAAGAGATACTCGTGCCTTTCAATCTTAATGCCGATTCTGAAAAGACCCTGTTCAAAGACGAGTATCTCGACGAAGTGGAACTGTGCCGGGTGGACAGTTTCAATCTTGCGTATGTCGCCTTTACAAGGAGTGTCGACGAGCTGATAGTGATCACAAAGCCGCTGACGAAAAAGTTCCTTACAGGGGAAAAGGGGGCCGATACCCTGATTTCCGAATACCTGTACCGTTTCTGCGTAGAGGCCCGGGGAGAAGGGGATGTGTTCGATTTCGGGGAATGGACAGTGAAAGAGGATGCCCCTGCATCGAAGGAGGCCGCCGGTCCGGTACTTGCCGGTTTTTCCACCGAGACCTCCGATGACAGGCTCATGCTGTCCTACGACAGTTATGATTATTTTTCGGATGCCGGTTCCAGACGCGGGCGCGGCCAGGTGCTGCATTCGGTCATGTCGGCAATAGGTTCGGCGGAAGATATCGATGCGGCCCTTTTGCAGGCATTGTCGCAAGGAGACATAGCGGATGCCGATATGCCTGCCTTCCGCGAAGAGATCTCGCGGGCGGTGGCGTCCGTCGAGACTTATGGCTGGTTTACGGGAAAATACGATGTCCTCAACGAAATAGAGATAATAGAGCCCGGAGGACGCGTAAGCCGTCCGGACAGGGTGCTCGTCTGCGGAAAATCCGCAGTCGTCGTGGACTACAAATTCGGCAAGCCGGAAAAGAGCCACGAAAAGCAGGTCGGACGCTATATGAGGCTGATGGCGGCGATGGGTTATGAGGATGTGAAGGGGTATCTCTGGTATGTCGATGACGGGAAAATAATCCGTGTATAGCGATTTTTTCGATTAAAATTGTAATTATTCTTTATATTTTTTTATCTTTGCGGTTGACTAAACTTGTTAATAACCAAAACCGTAAGATAATGAAAAATTTGTTAGTTCATTTTGCCCTCCTGGCGGTTGCCTGCTTGGGGGCTGTTTCATGTTCCGAAAAGGAAGAGCCGGAAAAGCCTGCCGATGAAGATCCTACGCCTGATGTGGAGTCTGTGATCGTGCTGGATACCAATGCGGTGCAGACACTCTCAAGGCCCGGGACCTATTCGATAGGCTATACGATCGAGTCTCCGGTTCCTGACGGAGAGATCGAGGCGGTGTCGCCGGAACCTTGGGTCAATACATTCGTTTATGACACGGTTGCCCGCACCATCTCGTTCAATGTCGATCAAAATATGGGTGAAGACCGGGAAGTCGGCGTGTCCGTCATCTATTCCAATGCTGCCGAGCCTGCTTTGTTCACGGTGAAGCAGCCTAATCCTACAAAGGTCCTCGCTTCCGAATTGGAAGACTCTTTCTGGAAAGCCACGATCTGCGAGTTCGACAGGGTTGAAACGAAGTTCAACGAAGTGAACCCCGAATACCATGGAGAGCTGTGGAGTAACTGCATCACAGCCGGCGAGTTCGCCGACCAGTATGCCCTGGATCACAACATGGCGAATCCGGACAACCCTATTTCGCCGGATGATGCCCTGGGCTTCGAGTATGTCGAAACCGATATGCTTACTACCTTCTACGAAGTTACCATAGTGAACGGCGAGATAGATGTCACCGATGGCCAGAAGACCCCTGCCGGACAGGCCGGCGTAGTGCGCGTTTATGGCAAATACGAGTATGACGAAGACACCGGAATCATGGTGGTGGAAGATATAGCGAACGAGACATATACCCGCGAAGTGACTTACGAAATCAAGAGGGATGGCGACTTTGTGCTGTTCAGATGCCTTAAGACCTGGTGGCCGGACTACAACGCCGAATATTTCGGGGATCAGGACCGTTTCGGTTTCGTGCTTTCCAACTATGACGGCTCCAAGGCCTATATGCCTTACGGATACCTGCTTTACAAATTGGTTCCGAGGATAATTGTCGAAGAGGATCCCGAAGAGGGCTCTGAAGAGGATTTGAATTAAAGAAATATTATTAACGAAATTAAAATAGCGATTCATGAAAAACGGTTTATTGTTTGTTTTGAAGATATCTTTGGCGTCATTGATGCTTTTCGCATTGTCATGTACCAAGGATAATGAGAAGCCGGAAGAGCCGGACGATCAGACGACAGTCCCTACGGTGGCTTTGGAGTATGTCTCGTCCGATATGAATTCGGTGGTCTTCAGCATGGTTTCCACCGATGCGGCCGAGATGGCGTATGTCAGGCTGAACGACCTTTCGCAGGTCCCTTCGGCCAATGCGATTCTTACGGGCGGTGTCAAGGTGCCTGTCCCTGAGCAGAATGTCACGATATCCAACCTTACCGCAGGCGAGATATTCTATGTGGCCGCAGCTGCGGTATCCGAGGAGGGCGTGTATTCGGAAGTGCAGACTCTCGGACTCAATACTTCCGGAGAGAACTGCTCTTTCGAGCTGACCGTAACGGGTTCGACGCAGGAATCCATCGTTTATAGCGTGGTGCCTTCGAATGCCGATACCCGTTATTATGCGACTTTGCTGGACGGTTCCAAGTACGGTGAGGCGAGCGACGCGGAAATTCACGATGCGGTTACCGTGATTCTGAGCACGGGCGCTTTCGAGGCCGGTATCTCTTTGCCTGACTACCTGGCTCAGGAGCTTTTGCAGGGAGAGCAGAACAATATTGTCGTAAACGGACTCGAACCTGACAAGGAGTATCTTCTCGTAGCCTACGGAATATCGGTGGAAGACGGCTCCATGACCACACCGATGGAGCGTCTTGCCGCAAGGACGATTTCTGAGGCGGAGGAACTCACTTTCACCCTGTCGTATTCGGATGTCGGGACAAATACCGTCCATGTGGCAGTCACCCCTTCCAATATGACGGCTACTTA
>DEPW01000146.1:1412-9989 GCA_002358965.1 Bacteroidales bacterium UBA3382 | reverse complement strand
CCAGCCGGCAAGCAACTATCCGGGCCTGACGGAGGACGATGCCGATGCGATAGCCGAGACTTATGTGCAGAATGTCGGCCATTTGCTCGATGCCGGAATGGGACTTTACACAGGCTCTTACGATATCGAGAATTTCGATGTGATGTCCAATACCAGGTACTATCTCTTCGCTTTCGGATATAATCCGGGAATAGGCATTTCCAGCTCTTGCGAGTTGGTTTCGTTCCAGACCCTGAGGGGCGTCCAGCCTGAAGATTTCCGTGCGGAGATAATCATCGAAGCGGTTACCGCGAGGAGGCTCTCGTTCAGGGTGCTTCCTCCTCAGCAGGTGGAAAGCATATACTATACCTGCGCTGTGATACCGACTGCCGAATATTCGGATGAGGCGGCCATCGACTCCGTAGAGGCAGCCATACGCGAATACTATGAAATGCAGCAGGATTTCAACCCTGGCTTTACCATCCAGGATGCGGTTTCTTCGGTATGCTCCCGTGGAGAGGATTGGTTCGAGCCGGCAGGGCTCACTCCTGCTACCGACTATACGATAGCGGCAGTGTCCGTAACTAACGACGGTCTCGGAGTCAGGACTGTGACCACGACTGTGAAGACAGCCGAAGACATTGTCTCGGACGCCATGTTCACGGCCGAATACATCAATACTTACGATGGAAACGAAGCCCTTGCGGCTGGTCTGTTCCCTGATTCCAACATAGCGGACAAAGGGCTTGCAGTATTTGAGTTTGAGCGTGTGGGCGATCCTGCAGAGTGCTACTATTACCTTGCAAACGGTGATTATTCCGACCCTGAAGAAGAGTACAAGACCGACGACGATCTTTTGAGCTGGATTACAACCAACCCATTCTTCACTTTGGTTGAAGAAAGCACTACGCATGTAGTCATTCCGGTGGAATTCTACGATAACTATTCTTACTTGGGATACTACTACACTCTGCTTTCTGTGGCAAAGGACGATGCAGGGACTTGGGGCCCTATATGCAGGACTATGTTCTTGCCTAAATATTCAGAGAGAGGCGATATTCAGGAACTCGTGGATCTCATAAACGAAATAGAGCAGTAACACAGTCTGAAAGGGGCCTGGGCCGCACGGTGTGCGCCGCCGGGCCTCTTTGCAATAACAAAACATGTAAATATGAAGAAAATATTTTATTTCATTCCGCTCGTCCTTGTCTTGCTTGCAAGTTGCGGTAAGGCGGAACTCGAAAGGAGGATACCGTTGACCATACATGCTTCAGATGCCGGCTTTGTGGCCGAGGACTGGACGACGGCGTATCCGAAGACTTTCTCGGAAGGGGACAAGATAGGCCTGTTCGCAGTGAAAGACGACGGTACCGTGGAAAGCAACATTTGCCTTACGGCTACAGTGGCGGGAAGCGGCCTCGAATGGGTGGCTTCGGATACATCGATGAAATATCCGACGGCTGCATATTATTATGCATATTATCCTTATGATGAGGGTTTCGACGCTGCCGTGAACCAGGCGCAGGAAGCAGAAGGCTTTTTCAGCGAGTACATTTCGGCATGGAGCGTTCCGGAAGACCAGAGCGAAGGTTACGCCGCTTACGATCTGCTGATATGCGGCCCGGCTACCATCGAGTCGGGAGTGCTCGAATTGGAAATGTCCCATGCGATGTCCCTGGCCGTAATCGAACTGCCCTGGAAACTGTACAGGTTTACCAATACGGATTTCCAGATTCCGGATTATATGTTGACGGGCGAGCCTGTTTTCGATGATTTCGTGCCTTACGAGGCAGACGGGAAATATCTCTGTCTCGTCAAGCCGGGGGCTTTCTCGTTCTCGGGCGATGCGGCCGGCAAGCCTTGGGTCTTTGAAGGCAATATTTCGTCAGGTTCCTATGTCTTCCACAGCGAAGGCGAAAGCGAGATCATAGAGCATCAGTTGCAGATAGGGGACTTCTTCCTTGCAGACGGCACCTTGCTTTCCAAAGACGCTCCTGCCTCCGAAGTCGGTGCCGCCCATGTAATCGGCATAGTATGCCAGTATGACCCTGAAAGGATAGCCGAAGGCGAAAGAGAGGCGCTGGGAGGCACGGCGCATGCCCTGGTGCTTGCTACGAAGACTGCCGGAGGCGGCGTTCTGTACCGTTTCTATACCGATTACGCAATCCAGGACACGGACTTTGACCATTGCTATGTGCGCGACGAGGAAGGGGAGATAGGATTCCCGAGAGTCCCTCAGGTGACCGATCTCGAGGAATTGTGCAGGCTTGCCGATGAAAATATCGACGGCTATTATGCTACGCATCTCATCTATACCGAGCGTGCCGAGGATCTCGCTGCGGGAAATTATCCCGGTTTCAAGGCAGTGCAGGACTATGCAGCTGAAGTAGGCGGCCCTGTCGAAGGACTGACGACCGGCTGGTTCATGCCTGCGGGAGGACAGTACCTCGATGCAATCCGCAATATCTGCGATATCGAATTGGATGCAGGCAATGTGTCTCCTTCGGGAAGTCTCGACGGCACTATGACATGGTTCAATATGGGTACTCTTTCGAATCTGATGAATGCCGCCATGTCCAAGGTCTCTTACTCCAACAAGACGGATTATCTGGAAAATCAGAACGGTACCATGATTGCCTGCGAAGCGTCGGACGATTGCCACAGGTACATCGACATTGCCAACCAGGGTTGGGTGGATTACATGTGCTTCTGGAAATTTACGACTACTTTAGTAAGACCGATGCTGGCGTTTTAGAGCCGGGAACCGGTGTTTTGAAACAGAAGGCGTGCTTTGTGGTGTCATGAAGCACGCCTTTTTTCCGTGGGCTGAACCTGCCGTCGGCCCTATCGGTACAGTTCGTCAGGGGAGTTGCTCATCCCCTCCGGCCTTTCGATCCGGGGGTCGGACAGGAACACATCTTTCTCTATCGGTGCCTTCTCTTCGACCATGTGCCTTATGAACCAGTCGAGATCGTCTATTCCGTCTTCCATGTATGTGGCTATTTCATGGCCGCAGCCCGAATATCTTATGGCGAAATACGGATAGTCCTCTTTATTGAAGACCTTTGTCAACGGAGCTGCACCGAAAAATCCTATGTTGAAGAAGCGTATCTTCTTGTATGTCACCAGTCTGTCTTCGGTCCCGTGGTTGAAGAAAGTAGGCGCGGGATCGGCTTTCCTGTATTCGGGCCGTCCTTCGAACGAGAGGATTGCTCCGGAATAGGCTGCGATCCCGGCGTATCTGAAGCCTTCCGGAAGCCTTTCGGCGATTTCGGTCCCGTTGCAGATTTCATAATCGGCCTGCAAGGCGGTAATGGCTCCCGCACTCGAGCCTACGAGCACTATTTTCGAAGGGTCTATCATGAGTTCTTCGGCGTTGTCTATTACGAAGCAGGTGGCGGCGTAGAGATCCTCGACGGCGAGGTCGATGGCTTTTTCAAGCAATCTTACCTGGCCGACTCCCATTTTCCTGACACCTTTGAGCCCGAGCCTGTAATCAATGGCAATCAGGTTGTACCCCTTTTCCAGCACGGCCTTGTAAAATCCGTTGTGATATGGCATGTCCCTGGAGCCTGTCATGAACCCGCCGCCGAATATGAACAGCACGGTAGTGTTCCCGGATTCCCTGTCCGGCGGATAATAGATGTCCATATACAGGCTGCAAGTGTCGTGTTCGGCAAATAGATATGTCCCGTCCGGCTTTACGGGCCGTGACGGTGAATCCTCTGCAATGGAAAAGGCCGGAGCGGACAGCAGCATGGCCGCGATTACGGCAAGAAATCTCATAGTCTTCATGACGGCGTATCTGTTTTTTCCTCCGTGCCGCAGCCCGTAAGCATCCTGACGAATTTTACATGGGAGAGGAACTTTGCGGCGAAGACCCTTATTACCGTGTACGAAGGGATTGCGATGAGCATTCCCACGATTCCTCCTACATAGCCGGCCATAAGCAGTACTATGAATATTTCAAGCGGATGCGCCTTGACGCTGTTGGAATAAATCAGCGGCTGGAATATGTAGTTGTCTATGAACTGCGTAAAAACGAAGATGCCGACGAGTATGGCCGTATAGCCCCAGAAACTCACATCGATTCCCATCGGATTTACCGAATAGTATTTGAGTATGAGTCCGAGGAATGTCCCTATTACGCCCCCCGCGAAAGGCCCTACATAAGGTATGATGTTGAGCAGGCCTGTCATGAAGGCGATCCCCACTGCCATGCTGAAGGTCAGTCCTGCGGCGAAATGCAGCCCGAGAGTGTTTATGATCGCGACTCCGACGACTTCGATGACAAGGCCGATGAAATAACGGCTGAGCAGCCCGTACATGTCTTCAATCGCTTCGCTCGTCTTTTGGGTGTACTTGTCGTTCACGAAGGACAGTATGATGTTTTTGAACATGTTGTCGTTGTTGATGAAGAAAAACGAGATGAAGACGACGGCAAAGAGTCCCACCCCTATGTCGATGACCGTGCCTGCCGCCGAACCTATGATCGAAGTGAAGGTATTCACATCGAGTACGGATTCGAGATGCTGGAGCAAGGCGGTCTCGATCCTGAAATCGGCTCCGAGGGCGGGGAATGTCTCTATCAGGAAGCGGTTCACCTCCATGAGCGGAAGCTCGATGCTGTTTCCGGTGGTCTTCAGGTTGGTCGCGTCGAAATTGGTCACTACATTATTAATTATAGGTATGATGAACGCGAACAGCGAAAGCAGCACTGCCAGCACGGTCACAATGGACAGGGCGGACGCAAGCCAACTCGGGAAAACGAATTTCCTGATGCGTATTTTCCTCAAGGCCCGTGCTATAGGGGATGCGACAAGGGAAAATACCGCTGCAAGCAGGATATACGCGATCACATCCCTGAAATACCAGCAGAACGCCCCGGCCAAGGCGATCGATGCCGCTATGATAATGTATTTTGCCAATCGTTCCATGTGGCAAACTTACGGAAAAATTTTCCTATTTTTGCAAAATGCTAATTATTTGTATGCTTTTTGCTTGCAAGATAGCCGCTTTTGAAAACAGTTTTAAGAAAATATGGAAAATTACAAAGGCCTGACTCCTCGGGAAGTCGTCGAGAGTCGGGAAAAACATGGGAGCAATATCCTTACGCCTCCTAAACGCAGGCCGGTATGGCTGCAATTCCTGGACAAATTCAAAGACCCTATCATCAGGATACTTCTGATAGCGCTGCTGTTCTCCTTCGGCGTGTCGGCTTATCATTATTTTGTGGAAGGAGAGGGTGCGAGCGTGTTTTTCGAGCCGTCGGGGATACTCCTGGCCATATTGCTCGCGACGCTGGTCG
Source organism: Bacteroidales bacterium UBA3382 (assembly GCA_002358965.1). Classification (GTDB taxonomy): domain Bacteria; phylum Bacteroidota; class Bacteroidia; order Bacteroidales; family UBA932; genus Merdivivens. The sequence continues at coordinate 4,702 of DEPW01000146.1, read as the reverse complement.
GTTTCATCCTTGAGCTGAGGGCCAACAAGGCGTTCGATGTCCTGAACAAGGTAAATGACGACACTCCGGTCAAAGTCTATCGCGACGGTGAACTTGTCGAAGTCCCTAAAAAGGATGTCGTTGTCGGGGACATAGTGCTTCTGGAGACAGGAGAGGAAGTGCCGGCTGACGGAGAATTGCTTGAGGCGGTGTCGCTTTCAGTGAATGAGTCCACGCTTACAGGCGAGCCGCTTGCGCGCAAAGGCGTCGAGGCCGATACTCCGGCAGGGGCGGAAATGACATATCCTTACCACCATGTGATGAAAGGTACCACCGTTTCCGAAGGCCGCGGAGTGATGAGGGTCTTCGCTGTCGGCGATGCCACGGAATACGGCAAGGTGTATGTGGCCTCGCAGATAGATTCGTCCACGAGGACTCCGCTCAACCAGCAGCTGGACAAGCTCAGCAAGGTCATATCCGTAGCGAGCTATGTCATAGCCGGGCTTATCGTCGTCGGAAGGCTTGCCGTCTATTTCCTTGACGGACAGCATGCAGGGGATGCCTTTTCCTGGAGCGGCTTCGGCAGTTACCTGCTGAATACATTCATGATAGCCGTTACCCTGATAGTCGTTTCCGTTCCCGAAGGGCTTCCTATGAGTGTCACATTGAGCCTTGCGCTCAGCATGAAGAGGATGCTTGCTTCCAACAACCTCGTGCGCAAGATACATGCGTGCGAAACCATGGGTGCGGCGACGGTTATCTGTACCGACAAGACCGGGACGCTTACCCAGAACCGCATGACGGTGGCGGAAGCCAAGTTTTTTGTCGAAGACGGCGAACTGATAAAGCAGAGCATAGCGGCCAACTCTACCGCCCATGTCAAGGAGGAAGACGGCAAGGAGAAGGTGATGGGCAACCCTACGGAAGGCGCCCTTCTGCTTTGGCTGAAATCCCAGGGGGAGGATCCTATGGCATTAAGGGCAGCCTGTGATGTTCATGACCAACTTACTTTCTCTACTGAAAGAAAATACATGGCTACCGTCATCCGGCATGACGGAAAGCTGAGGCTGCTTGTGAAAGGAGCCCCGGAAATAGTGCTCGGGCTGTGCCCTCTGATAGCGGGTGGCGGCGACCGCGCGGAAATATTTTCAATATTGAGGGGGTATCAGGCCAAGGCTATGAGGACGCTCGGGTTTGCATACAAGGACATCTCTCCTGATGCATATGCGCAGACCGCACTCGACCCGAAATCCCCGGAGACCGAATTGGGGTCGCTGACATTCATAGGCGTGACGGCCATATCCGACCCTGTGCGTCCTACTGTTCCGGCTGCGATACGCAGTTGCATCGACGCGGGAATCGATGTCAAGATGGTTACCGGCGATACCTCCGTGACCGCTACCGAGATCGGACGGCAGGTAGGGCTTGTTCCGGAAAATGTGACCATCGAGCAGATTCAGAGCGGCTACGGCCCTGACGGCAAGCGGTTCCAGATAACCGGGCAGGAATTTGCCGCCCTTTCGGACGAAGACCTCGAGGCCTGCATTTCGGATTTGAAAGTGATTTCCCGCGCCCGTCCTCTGGACAAGGAAAGGCTGGTAAAGACCCTTCAGAAGAAAGGCGAGGTGGTGGCAGTTACCGGAGACGGTACCAATGATGCTCCGGCGTTGAATGCCGCGCAGGTCGGACTGTCCATGGGCGACGGAACCTCTGTGGCGAAAGAAGCCAGCGACATCACCATACTGGACAATTCGTTCGACAGCATAGTGAACGCGGTCGTGTGGGGGCGTTCTTTGTACAAAAACATCCAGCGTTTCATTCTTTTCCAGTTGACTATCAATGTAGTTGCATCTCTGATAGTGCTGATTGGGGCGTTTATAGGCGAACAGTCTCCTTTGACTGTGACACAGATGCTTTGGGTCAATCTGATCATGGATACTTTCGCGGCGATTGCGCTCGCCTCGCTTCCTCCGACCAGGGATGTGTTGAAGGAAAAGCCGCGCCGCCGGACGGATTTCATCATAAGCAGGAACATGGCCGTGCTGATTTTCGGAGTGGGTGCCGCTTTCGTTGCCGTGCTGATGTGGCTGCTGCTTGCTTTCAAGAACGACGGTGACGGCCTGACTTCATACGAACTGTCGATGTTCTTTACGGCATTCGTTATGTTGCAGCTGTGGAACATGTTCAATGTGAAGGCGTTCATGACGGGAAAATCGGCCTTCTACCATCTTTTTGCCTCAAAGGGCTTTATCTGGATGGTGGTAGTGATACTTGCCGGCCAGATACTCATAACCACTTTCGGAGGCGAGATGTTTTCAGTCGTTCCTGTCAGACCGATTGACTGGCTGAAGATCATAGGCCTTACTTCTATCGTCCTGTGGGTAGGGGAGATTGCCAGGCTTTTCTCTTCAAACGGAACTTCGCGCTGCCGAGATTGCAAATGACATAGGCGTCGGGGTCGTCCTCGATGACCCTGCTGACAATATCATCGGAGAGCCTTTTCAGTGGCTCTCTTTTGTTTTTAAGCACTATGAAGGACTGGGAAGGGGTTGTGCTTTCGGGTCTGAAGCCCAATGCCTCGTAGGCTTTTCCGTCAGACCACTCGAGATCGGCATAGCTCATTATGTCGTCCGGTTCCGTATCGGTGATGAACGCATTCAGGGATTTTCCCATTCCTCCCGCTATGCGCATTTCCGGCAGGGAGGCGTACCTTATCCATTCGTATGACGATATGGTGCCTTCGGGTTTCTGCCAACGCCGTGCGCCTGAAAATGTCGACACCGCTATGAGGCGGCCTTCCGGTGAAAATGTCCCGTAACAGTATTTGCATTGCGAACTTCCGTAACTGTGGTATCTGTCGAGAAAATCATCCGCTTGCGGCTTTGTAATGCGTTCCACGGTGCATTTGCGTGCCATTTCCCTCTCGAAGATCTGAAGATGGGCTGCGATTCTGGATTTGATGCTTTCATTTTCCCTGTACCAGCGGTCTTCATATATTGCGGCGGCTCCGGTTTCTCTACGCAGGTGTCCCATCAGCGACTGGATTGCATCGGCCCTTATATGTGCGGCGAACAGGTCGGCTCTTTCTTCCTGTGGCGGCCTGGGTATTATCAGGAAGCGGCATGTCAGTTTTCCCTCCGTGCGGCACGAGACGAGGGAGTATTCAGGAAAATCGGACAGGGGACGGCTTATCCCGGTATCCTTGCAGGTACGGCGTATGTAGCCTATGGCCTCTTCGCTGAAATCCATTTTGCCCCGATGAGTTTTTAAATTTCCTGAAAATATTGCAAAAATAGATTTTTTTTTATTTT
>DEPW01000146.1:0-1356 GCA_002358965.1 Bacteroidales bacterium UBA3382 | reverse complement strand
AAATTTTCAAAGATTTTTCAAAACGACGGAATTAATCATGATTTTTCAAGTGTGGATATCAGGGTATTACAAATCCTTGAAATCCACACCGGTTTTTGGAGTACATGTTATTTATCACTGATTTACAATGTATTGTGTAGGTAAAAGTTAAGTCGGGACAAGGCCTTGATTATTTTTTCAGCCACAGCCAGTATCCTGTCAGTGGAAGGCTGCCTCCTATGAGGGCTGCGATGAAATAGAGCGCTTTGCTCCAGATTCCGCCCCATGTGCCGGTATGCAGCGAGAAAATCAGTCCTTTCAGTTGTCCTGGTTCGGCTCCTGCGACCGCATAGAAAGCATCGCGGTACCAGCCGAAAGACCATGTAAGGCCGGTAAGGGCCATGACAAGGAGCAAAAGCAGGCTGTAGAAGCCCAGTGACACATGGCTGTCGTACAGGAAACGCTTCCAGCCTTTCGTACATGATACGCCGAACCGTGAGCGGAGCATCCGCGGACCTTTCGGAAACCAGATGACAAGGCCGCTTAGCAGGATTGCCACCATCAGCAGCGTGCTTATGCCTACGACGGTCTTTCCGACAGTCTTTTCCCCCTTTGTCTCAGGGACATCCAGCATCCACCTGTGCAGTTGCCGTACAGTGGTGAAAAATCCGCTTCCCTCAACCCAGCCGTTGATTTCGCCGGTATAAGGGTTTACGCTCAAGGTTTTTCTTCCTGCACCCTTGAATGTCACCATAGCACAGCCGTTTTCCTTTTCCGAAAACCTTACGGCTGCCACTTCCGCAAGCCCTTCAATGCCGGGGACATGAATGCCGGTGAGACTCTGTCCGATCTCTTCCTGCGACATCATCTCCCGGCCATCCGGGATCTCGCATCTGTAGATGTCAGGGCGGGCGATGGCGAGGATTTCCTTTTCAAAGACAAGGATTGCCCCGGTAAGGCAGGTGATGCTTATGACCAGCCCTGCCGGGACGGATATCCACAAATGTATTTTCTTGAAAAACTTCTTCATTGCTGCATGACTTTGAGCTTCCCGGCACGTCTGATCGCGTCGGCTTCAACGGTGAGTCCCTTGCTTGCCCGTGCTGTCTTTGCATCGATCTTGTAGAATGCCGGTTTGTCTCCTCCGGTGACAGTCACCGCGATATAAATGTTGTCGCCTTCGCTGTAAGGCTCTCCGCCGAAGCCTGCAAGGTCGTCAGGCATGCCTGTCACAGGGATGATGCTCCGGTCTTCTCCCTTGAAGATGGCAAGTTCGTTCGTGTTTGCGTTCCGCCCGTCGTTAATCATGCCCTGCGCTCCGTCCTTGTAAAGCTGGAGCAGGAAATAGTCCTCCGTGATATGCCAGCATCTGAATAT
>DEPW01000048.1:2542-2727 GCA_002358965.1 Bacteroidales bacterium UBA3382 | reverse complement strand
GGATCAAACTCTTCATCGTATATATATCATCCGATATTGTTTACATTGTTGTTTTGAACCCGGACTCTGTAATTCCTCAGTTAAAGAAGGAAATTGACGCTCACTCTTTTGGTACTTGCTTGTACTATTAGTCTTCAAATCTTCAATGAACTACCGTTCCTCTTCCGAAACGGGCTGCAAAGATA
>DEPW01000048.1:2008-2524 GCA_002358965.1 Bacteroidales bacterium UBA3382 | reverse complement strand
TTTTTTCAAACTCCAAACTTTTTGCAAAATATTTTTACAAAATTGTTGCGTTTTGCTATTTTTGCGCCGCGAAAGACACTGATATGAACCAATATTTCGACATCTTTTGGACATTTTCCAAGATCGGGGCCTTTACTCTGGGCGGAGGATATGCCATGATTCCCTTAATCCAGAAAGAGGTCGTCGAGAAGAAAAGATGGATTGGCGAAGACGAGTTCGCCGACCTGATCGCACTCGCCCAGTCGGCGCCGGGTCTCCTCGCGGTAAATACTTCCATTTTCCTGGGGAACAAGCTCAAGGGCATCAAAGGGGCAATCGTGGCCACTATAGGCAGCACACTCCCCTCTTTCCTGATCATACTCGCGATAGCCATGGTCTTCAAGGGATATCAGGACAACGAGGCTGTCATATCGGTGTTCAAGGGAATAAGGCCTGCCGTCGTGGCGCTCATAGCCGTGCCGATGATCAACATGGCACGCAAGAGCAACAAGACCGTCCAGGCATGGTTTATCACTG
>DEPW01000048.1:1787-1998 GCA_002358965.1 Bacteroidales bacterium UBA3382 | reverse complement strand
CCCATATCGCTCGCGCTGGTCGGCTTCCTCAAAATATCCCCCATATATATTATAGTGACAGCCATAATAGGCGGATATGTCTATGTAAAACGGAAAGAGGCGAAAAGGGAAAAAGGAGGTGAAGGCAAATGATTTTCCTCGAACTCTTCTACACATTCTTCCTGATAGGGATATTCACGATAGGCGGAGGATACGCCATGCTGTCGCTCAT
>DEPW01000048.1:0-1667 GCA_002358965.1 Bacteroidales bacterium UBA3382 | reverse complement strand
ATAGGCATCAACAGCGCGACCTATGTCGGCTATACGGTAGTACACGACATGGGGTACCCTCAAATCGTCGGCGTACTCGGCTCCCTGACCACCACCATAGCACTGATCCTGCCGTCATTCATAATATTTTTCATCATCGTCAAGATGATTGCCCGATTCGGAGAAAGCCCTGTATTCAAAGGGGTCATGGGCACGCTCAAACCTGCCGTAGCCGGACTTATCGGAGCCGCCGCCGTCATCCTCATCACTCCGGAAAACTTCATCGACATCTGGAGCTGGGTGATCTTCGCAGCCGCATTCGTCCTCTCATGGTGGGGCAAAGCGAACCCGATACTGATGATAATCGCCGCCGGGATAGCCGGATATCTGATTTATTGAGGATTTTTCGCAAAAATGACAAAAATGTTTCAGTCTTGAAGCGTTTTTGGAAATTTATTAAAAATTTATCACTATTTTTATCCCGTAAAAGAGATAATCATTGGCTTATGACAAAATTCACGATCTCCGATTTGGAGAAACTGCACCTTAGTGCAGCGGCTAAACTGACTTTGCGCGAAAGCAGCAACAGCCTAACCAGCGGCGAATGTTGCAGCCTTTCGACCGGAACGGCCAAGATGCAGATACTCGTCTGCGGCGGAACCGGATGCAAGGCCTCTTCAAGCCACACAATCGCCGACAACCTGAAAGATGCCATAAAGAGGGAAAATGCGGCCGACCGTGTGGAAGTTATCACTACCGGATGTTTCGGATTCTGCGAAAAGGGACCGGTAGTAAAAATCATCCCCGACAACACATTTTACGTACATGTCAAACCCGAAGACGCCGACGAAATCATCAGGGAACACATACTCGGAGGAAAAAGGGTGACGAGACTGCTGTATGTGGACCCTAAAGACGGACACACTGTCAGCGACTCGAAACACATCGACTTCTACCGGAAACAGGTCCGCATTGCACTGCGCAACTGCGGCTTCATCGATCCGGAAAACATTGACGAATACATCGCCCGCGACGGTTACAGGGCTCTTGCCGAAGCCCTTTCCGGAAAACGGAGCAGGAAAGACATAATCGACGAAATCAAGAAATCCGGGCTCCGCGGACGAGGCGGCGGAGGCTTCCCTACCGGACTCAAATGGGAACTCACCGCAAAAGAAAAATCCGACATAAAATATGTAGTCTGCAACGCCGACGAAGGAGACCCCGGCGCATTCATGGACCGCTCGATAATGGAAGGCGACCCGAACTCCATCATCGAAGCCATGACAATCTGCGGCTATGCCATCGAAGCCAACAAAGGACTCGTATACATCCGCGCCGAATACCCGCTGGCAATCCAACGCCTGAGAATAGCCATCGCACAGGCAGAAGAATACGGGCTTCTTGGCAAGAACATCCTCGGCAGCGGCTTCGATTTCGACATCGAAATCCGCTACGGGGCCGGTGCATTCGTCTGCGGAGAGGAGACCGCCCTCATACACTCGATGGAAGGAAAGCGCGGAGAACCTACGCTCAAGCCGCCGTTCCCCGCCCAGTCGGGTTATAAAGGGAAACCGACAAACGTGAACAATGTCGAGACCCTCGCCAACGTGCCCGTAATACTACAGAGGGGAGCGGAGTGGTTCGCAAGCATCGGTACGGAAAAATCCAAGGGAACCAAGGTCTTCGCC
>DEPW01000003.1:6556-7272 GCA_002358965.1 Bacteroidales bacterium UBA3382 | reverse complement strand
AAAATTTTAAACAGCTTCTTAAAGGCAAAGATGCAGGAGAGAACATACTTTACAGACCGCAGGAACCGGAATCTCCCTGGCAGTTATCGGGCAATTGCGGCGAAAAGGCGGAAACACTAAGGGGGATTCTTTGAATTGTCCTTTTCATACTTTATATTTGCGGTCAATTAATCAAAAATGCGACATATGGAAAGAATATCATCATATATCTTCATGGCAGCGGCCGTACTTCTGGCGACTGCCTCCTGCACCAAGGACTTTCCGCTGCACATGAGCGTTTCGACATACGAAGTAGAGTTCGATGCCACCGGAGGAACCCGGCAGATAGAGTTCTGCTTCAAGGGCAATTGGGCGGAAGCCTATGAAGAGTGCGACTGGATAGAGACCAAGATATTCATTTCCGAAGACGACGGAGAGCTTAAGAGGCTCAGCATCACGGCCGAGGAAAACAATACAGGCGTCCCGAGAGAATGCGAAATAACCCTGTCGGCCTTTCGCGAAGGCAAGAAGCCAGGTTCAGTTTCGGAAAGGCTCGACCGTGTCATCACGGTATATCAGGACGCGAAGATTCCGGTTCAGGCCACATACTCTTCAGGAAAATTGACGAGATAGACTTTCTCCACGCCACGGGTCAACGCCGTATAGAGCCATTTCAGGTCGTCCGACGACGGCGCATTCCAAAGCATGTTGTCGATGAAGACGCATTTCCACTGGCC
>DEPW01000003.1:0-6545 GCA_002358965.1 Bacteroidales bacterium UBA3382 | reverse complement strand
CTGGCCGCCCTGGGACTTGTGGCCAGTTATGGCATACGCATATTTTAACTGCAAGGCATTGTAGTAAGGGTCTTCCCTGATGGCCTTGTATCTTTTCGCTTTCGACTTGATTTCAGAATAATCCTCGTTCAGGCCGGCAAACAATTGCTCCTGCTGTTCCCTGGAGAGGGACGCGGTCTCGCTTTCCAGGGTATCGAGCACCACCTTGGCCCTGATTTCGGCATCCCCGTAATCGCAGAGCGAAAGCTGGGCCGTAGCGAAATGAAGTCCGTACCGCTCCTCGTATCCGGAAATCCTGACAAGCCGTGCCATATCGCCGTTTGCGATGAAATCCATGTCCTCAAGGTCGTCTATGAACTGATAGCAGTTTTTCACAATCATCAGCCGCTCGTCCCTGACAAGCCTTTCCTCGCTGAAATTGACGGTCGCCCTGATACCCGCATTGTACTTGTTGGCCCGGCGGTTGCTGCGGCACAGGACGACGGTCTCGTCCATCCCGTAACGCGAATAGGCATCGGAAATGCATTCGATAAGATCGCCTCCGCGTATGGCCTCGATGTCGGCAAAGCCGTCCAGCTCCAGATGCACCTCTGCCGGGCCGTCGTCATTGATGAGGTTCCTGAGTATGGTGGCGTTGTGGAGTATCCCGGATTGTCCGGCCTGCCTCACGACAGTACGCAGTTCGCAATGCCCACCTCCGCCGAGAAGCGATATGTAGTCCATGTTCAGGGCCGGACTCAAATCCATCCCCACCGGAGGGAGCTGTGCCGAATCCCCGATCAGTATCAGCCTGTTGTCTACTCCGGCACGCACATACTCGAGCAGATCGTCCAGAAGGTTTCCGCTGCCGAATATCGAAGAGGCGCCGCTTTCCGAACCTATCAGAGACGCCTCGTCGACAACATATACCGTCTCCTTGTCCTTGTTGGGAGACAAGACGAAACGGCCTATGCCGTCATTGAGCGACGACTGCCGGTAAATGGATTTGTGTATGGTATATGCCCTCTCCCCCGTATATTTCGAGAGCACCTTGGCCGCACGCCCTGTGGGCGCCATCAGTCTGAACGGCCTTGAAAAGTCTTTCAATGTAGCGACTACGGCCATTACTGCGGTAGTCTTTCCCGTACCCGCATAACCGTTGACTACGAAAATATCGCCGCCGTCCCCTTGCAGATATTCCGCCAGAGCCCGGAACATTCCGTCCTGACACGGTGTCGGGTCAAAGGGAAGATGCCCGAGAAACTGTTTGTAAAGATAGTCGCTCACTCCCATGACAGCATGCCCCGACAATCATTTTTTCGAAAAAATCCCTGAAACCAGCAGCAGCAAAGGGTAGAGTTCCACACGGCCGAGGAGCATGTCGACGGAAAAAATGATTTTACCCATTGTCGGTATATGATTGTAATTGTCGACCGAGGATATGCTGCCGAAGCCCGGCCCGGCATTGGCCATCATCGTTACAGTTCCGGAAAACGCGTCCGTAAGATCCAAATCGCACAATGTCAACAACATGGTTGAAACGCAAGCGATGAACAGATACAGGGCGATGAACAGGACCACCGGGAAAAGCACCGTATTGTTTATCACACTCCCGCCGACTTTGACTGTCACTACCGCATTCGGGTGCAACAGCTGCCTTATCTGCTTCTTCACTCCGCAGAAGAATATCCACATCCTGTCGCTCTTGATACCGCCGGTAGTCGAACCCGAACAGCCGCACTGGAACAGCAGGAATATCAATATCATTATGGAAAAAGCCGGCCAGGCGGATGTATCCACGGTCGCATAACCTGTCGTGCTTATTACCGAAGCCACATTGAAGAAGGCCTGCCTGAGTGCCATCGGAAAATTGACATATGTTCCCGAAGCGACAAGATTCAGAGTAATGGCGACAGTCGCGACAAGAATGGTAAGCAGATAATACCTCACCACAGGAGACTTGAAGATACGCATCGATCCATGTACGAACAGCATGTAGATAAGACCGAAATGGATTGCCGAGATGACCATGAAAAACTCCGAAACGATTTCGATCGCCAACGAATCGTAAGCCTGTATCGAGGCCGTCTTTGTACTGAAACCTCCCGTAGCGACTACGCTGAAAGCATGGTTGACGGCATCGAAAAACGACATTCCCGCGATCCAATATGCCAGCGTACTGGCGACAACCAGGCCGAGATACACGCTCAATATCACATATGCCTTGTTTTTGGACCTGAACTTGAAATCCTCCTTCGACACATCGGAATATTCCATCTTAGACAGACGGAACCTTACCGAGCTCATGTCCGGCAGCACCAGCAATATGAAGACGACGATTCCCAAGCCTCCGATAAAATGCGTGGAAGACCTCCAGAAGAGCAATCCTTTCGGCAGGACCTCGACATCGGTAAGAATCGTGGCGCCGGTAGTCGTAAGACCGGAAACGCTCTCGAAGAAAGCGTTCACCAGCGTATATTCCCCTCCCCACATGAGGTACGGCAGCATTGCGAAGATGCAGGACAGCAGCCAGGCGAAAATGATGATGACAAAGCCTTCCTTGATGGACGGCGAGTGGTTCTCCCTGACGAAGATCATCGGGAAAATGCCGGCGGCGAATGTTATGATGCCGCTGATTACCAAAGGGACGAAAGCAGCGTCGAAACCATTAAGGGCCGAAACTCCGGCCGACAGGAACATAAAGACCGAATTGGCGAGGAGGGCGATCCCGAGATACCTTGATATGATGCTTATATTCATTGCACTAATCTTCCCTTGATGAATTGTAATGTCTCCTCAGGGAGATGTTTTGCTCGATGATGTCCTTGATGTCTTCATTGAGTGCGGACAGCTCGTCTCCGCCTTCGAAAGTATAGGTATAGGTCTTGTCGAAGCGCTCGTAATCATGCACGTTCGAAAGCATCTTCTTCACCGGAGCGACATATCTGCTGATGATGAAATACATGAAGAGTACGGAAATCAGTATTCCCACCATGACGGCTATGACACCGGGCATCACGCTTCTGTAGAAGCTTTCCTGCAATGCTTCCGAATTGGTCTGCAAGGCATTGTATGAATAATCCGACAAATCGTCTATATATCCCCTCAATTTGTAATATATCGGTTGCAGCCGGTTGAAATACCAATCCCGCGTATTCTGGTCGGAAAAATCGGCGATCCACACATGCTCTATCTCGTCCGTCACGAGCAGGTATGCAGTGTAGGCATAGCGTATCGAGTCCGTCATTGCCAGAGCCGACTGCGTACTGAACGCCTCCCGGAGATACCCGTATTCGTCGTAAAACTGCTTCTGGTCGAATCTCGGAAGTGTCTCTACCGTCTTGTCGCTTATCGCCGTCAACAGTGTCAGATTGTAATCGTCGCAGATATTCAGCAGCCTGTGCGCCGTATTGATACACCTGATGTTTTCGGCAATCATGCCCGAAACATAATTGCTCATGCGCCGGTATTCGAACACGGCGATGATGCTTGACAGGAACAATATCAGCACAAGCAGGGAAAAGCCGAGCGAAATCCGTCCGCGCATCCCCATTTTCTTCCTTCTCAAAAACCTTTTTATGCGCCTTTTAATATCCATACCGATCATTTATAAAGGAATCTCTTAATACTCATCTTCGGGGTCTTCTCGAAACCCTGCATCAGCATTTCGATCTTTGCAATCTTGCTGTATCCGGGCAAAAGGAGATTCATGTTGACCCGCGTCTGCTCAAGCATCTTATTGATGCCCAGCTCATCAAGCTGCTCCTGGGATATGCGGTCCATATCCGGGAACACTATGGCTACGATCTTCTTGTCCCTTTCGACTACGACAGACTCCACAATGTAAGGCTGGCTGTTCAGCAGGCTTTCGATTTCCTCGGGGTAGATATTCTGTCCGTTCGCACCGAGTATCATGTTCTTGGAACGGCCGCGTATGAAGATGTTGCCATCCTTGTCAACCACTCCGAGGTCGCCGGTACGCATCCAGCCGTCGTCGGTAAAGGACGCCGCGGTGGCTTCGGCGTTCTTGTAATAGCCGAGCATCACATTGTCGCCTTTGACCTGTAATTCCCCGGCCACATTGCACGGGTCTTCGGAATCCACCCTGATTTCCATGCGGTCGACTATCTTTCCGCAGGACTGCATCTTGAAAGCGTGCCAGTCCTCATAACCTATCAGCGGGCCGCATTCCGTCATCCCGTAACCTACCGTATACGGGAGGCGCAACTTCTTCATCCACCTTTCTACATCGGGATTTATGGCCGCACCGCCTATGATGATATGCCGTATCCTCCCCCCGAAAGCGGAAAGCAGGCTCCTTCTGGCCTTCGACAGTATCATCCCCCTGAAGCCTGGAAGCCGCCGCAGGAAACGCACGGCAGGCTTGTCCAATGCCGGCAGCACGCTTTTGGCGAATATCTTCTCTATGACAAGCGGGACGGTAATCATCATATAAGGCCTGACTTTCGCGAAGGCCTGCAACAGCACCCTCGGAGCCGGCGTTGAACCGAGAAAATATATGTGGCAGCCGGTACACAGCGGGTACATGAACTCGAAGGCCAGGCCGTACATGTGCGCCATCGGAAGCATTGACAACACATTGTTCCCTGCCGAGACAGGAATGCGGCGCATGCCGAACTCGATATTCGAAGTAAGGCTCCTCGCAGTAAGCATCACGCCTTTCGGCTCGCTCGTAGTACCGGAAGTGTAGTTGATGATAGTCAGCTTGTCGAGATCGGATGCGGCGAATTTCAGACTGTCTTTCCCCACACCGGAAGGATATTTTTCGGAAAAATCCTTTTCGGAATCGGCGAAGACTGCTTGCGTCCGTCGGTCCGAAACATATAATGGCGAAAAATCTTTCGTGCTTATAACGCACTTGACCGCCGGCATCTTGCATATGTCGTACTTCACCCACCGCTCCGGGTCGGTAAAGAGTATCGAAGCTTCGGAATGCGCGACAAGCCTGTTGACGCTTTCGGGATTGAAATCCGCGAGCAAGGGCACGGCCACCGCGCCGTATGAAACCGTGGCCATGAACGCTATCGCCCAATTGGCGGAATTCTTTGCGCAAATCGCCACTTTGTCCGTATCGGCAATCCCCATCCGCTCAAAAACGATATGCAGCATCGCCATCTTCCCGGCAAGGCCTGAAAAAGTGTATGTATCTCCGTTGTAATCACTGATCGAAGGCGCATCCCAGAACCTGTCCATCGACTCCCGCAAATGCAATAGAAAATGTTTCATACGGCGCAATTTTAGTATTATATGCAATAATACGGTTTTTTTTTGTATTTTTCGAGGTTGCGATTATTTTTCTTTGGAAAATTTGGCATATATTTACGACGGTTTATAAAATGAAAATGAAACGCAACAAAAGGCCTATCGTCGCCCTCATTTACGACTTCGACGGGACGCTCTCTCCCGGGAACATGCAGGAATTCGGTTTTATCCAGTCCGTCGGCTTCTCTCCGATGGAATTCTGGGAACAGAGCAACAGGATAGCCGCCGGACAGGACGCAAGCGATGTCCTCAGCTACATGAAACAGATGTTCGACGCAGCAAAAGCAAGCGGTATCGCGTTGCGCCGGGAATCGTTCCGTGAATTCGGAAGCAAGGTCGTACTGTTCGACGGGGTCAGGGAATGGTTCGGAAAGATCAACCGATACGGAAAAGAGCACGGGGTGATCGTCGAGCACTATATCAATTCTTCCGGACTCGCCGAAATGATCGAGGGCAGCGAAATAGCCAAGGAATTCAAGAAAATCTTCGCCTGCTCTTTCATGTACGACAGCGACGGGAACGCCATCTGGCCCTNNATGATCGAGGGCACGGAGATATATCCGGAGTTCAAGAATGTCTACGCCTGCTCCTTCCTATACGAGGACGGAGAGGCGGTCTGGCCCGCAGTGGCCGTGGACTACACGGCCAAGACCCAGTTCCTCTTCAAGATCAACAAAGGCATACTGAGCGTCACCGACGCCGTGCTCGTCAACGAAAGCTGGGCCGACGACCGCAAACGGATACCTTTCAGCAACATGATATACATCGGCGACGGAGAGACGGATGTCCCGTGCATGAAGATAGTGAAAATGTTCGGCGGACATTCCATCGCCACTTACAATCCCTCAAACAGGGAGAAAGAACGGACTGCCAGGAAACTTTTCCGCCAGAAACGGGTAAACTTCATGGCGCCTGCCGACTACCGCGACGACAAGCCTCTGTACGGAATCGTCACGGGCATCATCGACAAGATATGCAGCGACAGCAACTTGCGCCGCCTCGGAGAGACCATATGATTGTAGCAAGAAATAAGCCGCCTCAAAATCTCTTTTGGGCGGCTTCATCCATGGAAGAGGTGCCAAGCAGAATCGAACTGCTGTACATGGTTTTGCAGACCATTGCCTAACCACTCGGCCATAGCACCTTGATTGGGAATGCAAAGTTAATACATTTTTTAATATATCCAAAATTTTCCCGAAGAAGCCGCCCTGATTTCCCTGATTTCCGATTATCGGCGACATGTAATTATGAAGATTTTTCGCAAGTGTGGATTCCGAGGGGTT
>DEPW01000125.1:174-3019 GCA_002358965.1 Bacteroidales bacterium UBA3382 | reverse complement strand
GTTTTTATAGTGACGAAGTCAGGTGATTTCGGCTTCAGGGGCTTCGATATCGAATGCGTCAAGATAAGTCCCCATTTGTTTGATCCTGACAACAAACGAGTCACTCTTGTTACCAGCATCATAATCATATGTCACGACCACTTCGCTTTCCCTATCTGTATCCGAAGCATTTTCATGAACTTTCACGATTATCTCGTCAGGCAGGCTAATATCGGTTTCTATCCATGAACTTTCGGTATTAGCAGAAACCACACCGTCCAATACAGGATTTTCAAGCGTAAAAGCAATATCGAAAGTGCCACCCTTGCAAGTAGCCTCTATAAGGTCACTGCTGTTAAGGATCAATCGGGGATCATCTTCTGTTCCTGGTTCATCTTCAGCGACGCTTCCAGACTGTATCAGTACAATCGTAAACGACTGTTTTTTTGTTGACGCGTATGTATATAAGTGACTGTGATTTCAGCCTTACGTTCAATCTCGGACTCATTTTCCATAACGGCGAATTTGATTGCCCCACTCTGCGAATAGTCCCATCCTCCAATCCATCCGTCAGCATCTGTGCTCGCCCGGACATCACCGTCATCAGCCGGATTCTCCAAACTATACACCAACAGATATTCGCCGCCTTCGGCTGATACATGATTTTCCACTTGCATTTCAGAAGTGAATACCGGGTTCAGCACTTCATCGGAAGTACATGCTGACAGCAAAAGGGAAAGCACGGACATAAAGGAAAAGAGCGTTTTCATATACATGGATTTTGAATAATGGACAAAATTATGGCATCTTATATAAACAGCCAAATATTCATATTCATATAACTGCAAATATAGGCGCAGGCAACAGCAAGCGAGTCAAAAAAAACATCCAGGCAAGGTCCATACCGTCCTTGCCTGGAACTTACTTCCATATACAAAAGCCCCATCGCTGTGCTCCTACCACACAGGCTGAAGCCGTTACCTATACTTTATCTCCCTCTTATCTACCCTTACCGGAATGAGAGAATCGTCCTTGTATGTCACGCGCTCGATCCAGTTTCCTGCGGAATCAAGCGTCAACTTGAATGTGAACAGGGTCTCGGCCCTTTCGCCTTTCATCAGGAGCGAAGTACGCAGACCGTTCTCATCGTAAGTGAACCTGGTATCGAGATTGCCGAAAAATATGTTCTCCGACTCGATGGCGGTATTACGGCCCGCTTCATCATACTCCAGTTTGAAACTGCTGAGCACCTTGTCCTTAATCGAATAAGTTACATTCTCGGTGTTGTTGCCGACCGCATCGTATTTCATTACGCGGTGGCCGGCCTCTTTCCCCTCCTTGTAAGAGAATACGGCAATCACGCTGTCCCTGCCGAAATACTCGTAGACCTCGTGCTTCTTGAGGCTGTCGCGTTCATCTGTCGTGGTCATCTCGGCAAGACGCCCTCTGCGGTATTCATATACCGTCCTTTCGACCACTATTCCGTCCGCAGTCTTTGTAATTACTTCGGAAATCTGGCCGTCGGGATTATATGCAGTCTCCTGTGTCGAAAGCAACCCGCCTTCCTTGTTGTAACGCTCGAGTCTCGTCGCCATGCCGCTCTCATTAAACTCCACATAGACATTGTTCATCGAAGCCTCCACGCCCGCTATTTCATAACCGGACTCTGTCGAATCCACCGTATAAGGGATCGATCTTACGGATGCCACATTGCCTTTCAATTCATACTTGACCATATCAGGCTGCGGTGCCGGACCTGGCGTATTGTTACACGACGAGGCCAAAAACAAAAGCGAAGCCATTGCGGCCGCAGCTCCAGCTGCTACAAAAACATTTTTCATGATATCCAATATTTAAATTTTTAATATACGCTTATCTCATCTACGAATACGAACGATGGATTCCCTTTGCCGGGATGCCATGCCGGTATGGAATATTCCGGTCTGACGGTGAGCATCACATACCTTGCCTGTGCAGGAGCGAACGAAATCTCATGGACCGCTATCCCGTCCTCATCCTCCTGTGACAAAGCGGAATATTTTTCAGATGCAACCGTGGAAAACGCGTTTCCGTCCGAAGACAGTTCCACGCAGACCTCGCGTGCATCGAAAATCCAGTCGCCCTTGCTGACCAATACATCGAAAGCCACCTTCGAGACCTCCTGCACGCAGCCGAGATCTATCATGACTTTCATATCCTTGGCATAAAACGCTATCCAATCGGAGCTCTCGTAATTGAACTTGCCCCTCACGCCGTCAGTCAGTTTCCACAAACCTTCTCCTCTGTCTACGGACGCCTGCGACACGATGTTGCGCGCCGTAGCCTTATTGACAGTAAAGTCCCTTACATACAAGCGGCTTACGCCTTTTTCCGAAAATGAAACCGCTTTCAGGAGGCAATCGGCATCTATCGAGACTGGCTCCTGATAACGGACGGCCGAAGCCGAAGGCTTCATCAGGACGCTGTCGAGCGGGCACGAACCGTCCATGGTATAATATATTTGATTTCCGCCCATCATCGTATACAGTTCCACCGTAAGCTTTCCGCTTTCCGGATCCGGGACAATCTTGTCCCTTACATCGAAAATATGCAAAGCATAGTTGCACCCGTACAGGTCGTAGACAGGTATCAGATGGCGCAGCCTCCTTGAAAAGTCGTCGAAATCCCTCTTCTCCGCAGCCGACCACTGTACCTCGGAAACGGCCGCCAGTCTCGGGAGCAGCATGTATTCGGCATGATCGGCAGTCTTGATATATTCCGTCCAAAGGTTTGCCTGAACACCGATTATATGCTTTGCGTTGTCCGTACCCTTCAGGTCATCGGGGACAGGATCGAAAGAATAAGTCTTCTCGACAGGCACATAACC
>DEPW01000125.1:0-155 GCA_002358965.1 Bacteroidales bacterium UBA3382 | reverse complement strand
CCGCCGATTCCGAACGGCTCATGCTCTATATCGTCCGACTGGTGGAAATTGAGATAGAAATACGACGCAGGAACCATTATCACATCATGCCCCATGTGCGCCGCAAGCCGTCCTCCTTCCGTTCCGGTCCATGACATCACCGTGGCATTCGGGGC
>DEPW01000019.1:4585-6517 GCA_002358965.1 Bacteroidales bacterium UBA3382 | reverse complement strand
CAGGACACGGACGGGGCCTGGGGAGCCGGCATAGACTACGGATATGCAGTCAAGTTCTCACGGCACTGGGGTATGGAATTCAACATCGGAGTCGGATATCTCTGGACGAAATACGAAACATACTACAACATCGAGAACGGTGCTTCCTGCGGGACTGAAACCTTGAACTATTTCGGAATCACCAGGTTGGGAATATCATTAATTTACAAACTATAAGGAGGCCGTAATATGAAAAGACACAAAAGACAAGAGTTGGCGGCGTCGCTAATGCCGCTGGCATGCCTCATCCTGTTGACATTTACAGCCTGCGTCCACGAACACCCTCAGGAAGGGGCTGAAATCGATCCGACACACATCGAACTTACTCTCGAACTCAGCACAGACCCTTCGATAACAACGGCATCCGTATTTTCAAAGAGTACGGACGAAGCGCCTTATGTGTATTTCGTCGTGGAACTGTTTGAAGGGGACTTCGGCACAGAACCCGTCTTAAGGGAAGAAACCTGCGTACCAAGAGAGGCCGACGGTTCGGCATCGATCATTCTGACCGAATTGCTGAATGCAGGCACCTACCGCCTTGCGGCTTTCGCGTCCTGCGTGAAAGATGAGCAAGGAAACGGAAGCGCCTACGATTTTTCGGATTTGGGAAATATCCGTTTCGCAAACGAAGAGTATGTGGGGGCGACGGATCTAAAGGAATGTTACGACCTGCGCATGGAAATAGACCTGCCTTATGAAGACTGGTTCGCAAAAGACACGGTAACGGCTACGCTCGAATCCCCGGTGGGAAGAGTCGAAGTCATTTCCGAAGACGCTGCGGACTTCATCACCAAGACCTTCAACCAGGAAGGCGGCATGGGGACTAAAGCGGACAATGAAGAGTTTTGGCAGGCATACGGGGCAAGATGGGATTATGCCTTGTATTTTCCTACAAGATACGATGTATACACAGGAGTCCCTATCGACTCGGAAATCGGGATACGCTTCACTTCCGATGTCATACAGCTGACCGACACCGAAGTCCTTATGGGATACGACTACGCTTTCGTCAACGGAGACGCCACGAAAGTCAACATCACCGTCAGTCTGACAGACAGGCAGACCGGAGAGATACTCAACTCTTATTCGGGACTTTCAGCCGAAATACACAAGGGCCGGACTACGGTCATCCGCGGCGAATTCCTCACTGCCAGCCAAGGCTCGGGAATCGGCATTGACCCTGAATTCGACGGCGACATAGACATAGTGCTGCCGGATTAAACCAACACAAAACGACACTGCAATGAAAGATTTCATCATAAAGACCATTTTGCCTGCCGCCTGCGCCATGGCGCTGCTGTCTCTTAACGGTTGCGAGAAACAGGCCGGGGTTCCGGAAAACCGCGAAACGGCCATCGACATTTCCGTACGGATGCCTCAGACCAAGAGCGACGAAAATCCGGGAGACGGTTCATACATCAACAGATGCGTGATGCAGGCCTTCGTCGTCGGTGAAGACGGCTCGCTCATCGGATCTTGCGAAAAGGAGACTGTTCCGGTGACGGACAACGCAGCGCATTTCAGACAGATCCGCTTCATCGAAGGGCAGGTTTACAGGATATTCTTCTGGGCCGACCATACGGAAGACGGCCAGGCATTGACGGACAACATCTATGACACTTCCGGACTGCCTTCGGTAAGCCTTGCCGACAGGTCGGGGATCGTAATCAATGACGACCGTGCAGACGGATTCTGCGGAAAGTACGAGTTCAACACCGCATCTGGCATGCCTCAATCGATAGATGTAACGCTTACAAGGCCGTTTGGGCAGTTGAACCTCTTCGCCACCGACGCATCGGATGATCCCGGGACTCCGGCTCCGGCCACTACATCCCTCTCATTCGGAGCAGGTCTTCCTGTCGGGATAGACATGAATACCGGCGAGCTGATACT
>DEPW01000019.1:2495-4559 GCA_002358965.1 Bacteroidales bacterium UBA3382 | reverse complement strand
CTGACGCCGCAACGGAGTCCTCCCCTGCCGCAATACCTGTTGCGGCAAACGACAGGGGACTGTGGCTGGCGATGGCGTATGTTTTCGCGCCGGCCGACGAATACTTCACGCTACCGGAATTCTGGATTTCGTCCTTCGACGCATCGGGAAACGCCATTTCCGGACCGGTCTACCTGAACGATATGCAAGTAAAGGCAAATGCGAAGACAAACATATCCGGCGCATTGCTCTCCGGCAACTGAGCACCATGACACATAAAACGACTGAAACCAATCAATTTATTTTTTTTTAAATTATGAGAAACAAAATTTTAACCTATCTGCTTGCTTTAGCAGCAATCGCCCTCGGTCTTATTTCTTGCCAGAGGGAAGATCCTAACGGTGACGGTTCCGCTACCGATGTAACGATTTCCGTCATCTTGCCTGAAAGCCCTGCCGCAAAGAGCCTTGAAAACCCTGGAGACGGCACGCTTGTAAACCGCTGTATCCTTGAAATCTACGAAGAGGGTGCACTGTACGGCGAGAGGATGTACGCCGATGTCGAATCGATGAGCGCACAATTCTCTACCAGGCTGATTACCGGCCGCACATATTCGTTCGTATTCTGGGCGGATTATGCCGAAGGTTCAGAAGCCGATGGCTTCAGCGATGTATACTACAATACTGAGCAAGGACTTACGGACATCGTTCTCAACGAAGACGCATACCTTAACAACACCGACGAGACAGATGCGTTCTACGGAAGCTTCGAGCAGAGGATCGTGAACGGCGGCGAACTGAACTTCACGCTCAACCGTCCTTCGGGCCAGGTGAACCTCTTCACTCTCGACCTCGCTTCGATACCTTCGAATGTCAATCTCGCCAATGTTGTGGCCAAAGTCAACTTCGACGAAGTGCCTGCAGGCTTCAACGCGCTTGAAGGCGAAATCAGCGCAGAGCGCATCTCCGTAAAACCTGCCTCATTCGTAGTTCCTGTCAATTTCCCTCAGGCCGGCGAAACCCCTGCGGCCGAAGCACAGATCAGCTTCGACTACATCTTCGCTTCTCCTGAAGAGAACAGCACATTGGTGAACTTCACACTCGAACTCGAAGAGAACGGCAAGGAATTATGCGCCGACTACTATGCAGACAACATCCCTGTACGCCGCAACTACAGGACCAATGTAAAGGCCAATTTCCTCACCAAGGGAGTCGACATCTTCGTCGAAATGGACCCTATATTCGATGAAGAAGGCGAAGAACCGGGTCCAGGCCCTGAACCTGAACAGCCTACGGCCGTGACTATCGAGGAATTCCTCGATGCGGAAGTAAGCACCGACACATGGTATCAGCTGACAGGAACGATTACCGAAATCGAAAACGAGACTTACGGTAACCTGACCATCCAGGACGAAACAGGTTCAGTCTACATCTACGGCCTTACCGCTACCAAGCAGAACAACGGAAACGACCGCTCTTTCAATGAACTCGGCCTTAAAGTGAACGACATCCTTACTTTGGCGACGCTCCGCGGTGAGTTCGAAGGCACGCCTCAGGGAGGCGGCTCGGATCAGCCTGCATACTACATCTCGCATGAAAGCGGCGAAGAGCCTGTAATCCCTGAAGGAGACCCTACCGCATTGATGATTACGGAATACTCCGAAGGCAGCGGCTACAACAAGTTCCTGGAAATCACCAACATTTCCGACAAGGAAATCGATCTTTCGGCATACATCCTCCATCTCTACACCAACGGAGCGGCCGATGATGTCAAAGAGGCTCAATTGAGCGGCACACTCGCTGCCGGCGCATCCAAGGTGTACAAGAACAGCCAGGCCGACGCCACATTGCCTGACGGCGTAACCGCCGAAGACCTCAACACCATCGTCAACTTCAACGGCAACGACCCTATCGCCATCATTTGCAACGGCGAAATCGCCGACGTGATCGGTACAATCGGCAGAAGCGATAACTTCGGCCAGGATGTAACTCTGAGGCGTTTGTCTTCAGTCACTGCTCCTTCCGCTACTTACAACACCGAAGAGTGGGAGACCCTCGACATGACCGACCTTAGCGGCTTCGGCTC
>DEPW01000019.1:166-2433 GCA_002358965.1 Bacteroidales bacterium UBA3382 | reverse complement strand
GTGATATACTTCGCCATCAACGCTGAAGGAGAGTATTATGGCACTTCCAACAGCAGCAACGCCAACTACAAAGTAGCGTTCACCGACGGACAGGGCAGCGAATACGTATTCGACATCTACGGTGCGGAATGGACCGAAGGAGGCGATATCGGCCTTCCTGAAGGCACATACGCATTGAGCGGAACTGCCGACCAGTACAACACATTCTACGCAGCCAACTCGTATTGCACGAATGTCTTCGAGGAAGTATACAACCAAAGCTTCACTGAAGGCACGCTCAATGTAAAACGCAGCGGCAGCCAGTATGAGATCACAGGCGAATTCGTAATTGGCGACAAAGAACACTCTCTGACATACTACGGCAACATCGGCCTGGAAGATCAGTCAGCTCCGGTAACTCCTCCTGCAGGCTTCGAAGGGAATGTGACGATTGAATCGCCGAAGGCATACTTGAGCTACAGGGCTGTCAAAGGCAACATGTACAGCTTCAGGTTAGAGATTAACGGCTTCAACACAGGCGGTTACAACGCATACCTCGACATCGTCGCTCCAGTCGATGAAAACGGCCATATCACAAACGGAACCTATACTTCAAGCGAGACCCCTGACGCTTACACGCTCGTAGTAGGCGAAAACAGGAGCTACTGCAACTACACCGATGAGAACTACATGCAGACGAATGCCATGATTACATCCGGCACCGTCACATTCTCCGATTCGGGCGTCGAAGTAAATGTAACCGTCGAAGGCGGCTCTACAGTAACAAGTACCTACACTGGCACTATCGACTACAACTACATGATCGATAACTCGCCTCGCTATCCGAGCGCAGGCTCTAACGTAGAAGGCGATGTCGACGCTACATACAGCGGCGCTGTAAACGCATACGGTAATTTGTTTGCAGACTGCTGGCATATAACAATCGCTCCTACTTACACTAACGAAGGTCCGGCTCTCTATGTCGACCTTGTCACAGGAAAATCAGCCGAGGAAGGATTGGGCGGAACATACACCTGCTCTGACGGCGGCGAAGCCATGACATTCTTACCGGGCACCTCGTATGTGAACGGTACCGACTTCGACAACTGGGGAACTGTCTACTACGATTGCAAAGCTGCCGTGCATACAGGTACATACGCAACCATCAACGGCGGTACGATAACGATTACGGAGCACAGTTTCGAAGTAGTCAACGAGTGGGGCGATATGGAATGCGTTTGCGATATCGAATTGAACGGCACGGATCCTAACGGAAACAACATCCATGTGGTTTATGAAAATATCAAAATCTCCGCATACAGCAACGGAAGCTCGCTGTACTACAATCTCTAAAACAAAGAACGCAGCCGAGAAGGGTTCTTGAAATCTTCCCGGCTTAACCTCAGGGCGGCTTGAAGGTCTGGCGACCGGAGAGCCGCCTTTTTTTGAAAGCGCACGGATTTTTAATTTTTATTTTTTAATAAAAATGTAAAGTGAAAATTATTTTTTCATAAAAAAAATGCCGACTTTTGCCCTCGTGAACGAATATGGGTTTTCTTTTCTAAAGAAAATTTTTATGATTAAGAGGAAATACATTGATTTTCTGATGTTTGCGATGATATTCGCAACTCTTGCGCTTTTGTGTCCGCAAAGAAGCGCCGCTGCGACGGACGGAAACCGCTCCCCGAAGGAGGGAATCCGGATGGAAGATTCGGTCTTCATCTATTTTCCTTTAAACGGTACAGATATCCTGCCATATCTCAGGCAACATACTTCAGAGATGGAGGAATTCCTGGAGAGTCTGAAAGAGTCATACGATTCCGGCCGTCTTAAAAAGGTGGAGATACGCGCCTACTCCTGTCTCATCGGATACGACGGAAGCTGCAGGAACATTGCCATGAAAAGGGCGGAAAACCTTGCTGACTACATAACCGCACACTCCGGTATCCCTTCCGAAGCGATCGAAATAGCCCAGACGGGCATAGGCTGGGAGGCGCTCCTGGAAATGGTAAGGAAAGACGGGAAGGTTCCGGGGCATGATGAAGCAATAGAGGCCATTACCGAAACACCGGTATGGATTTTCGATGACCAGGGAAAGATAATCGGCGGAAAGAAGAAGCAGATAATGGAAATCGAAAGAGGCCGTTCGTTCGCATACATGCGCGAGCATTTCTTTGAAAAGATGAGATACGCTTCAGCACAGTTGTACATCCAGGCATCCGACACGACTGCGGTAAACGAGCCTGAACAGTCTGAACGGCCTGAGCAGGAAGCGCTCCCGGCGCAGA
>DEPW01000019.1:0-148 GCA_002358965.1 Bacteroidales bacterium UBA3382 | reverse complement strand
CCGCTCCCGACACGGTCGATGCAGACCCAGTGCCTGCCGTCGCCGAGACCGGTACCGGCTGCATGACACTGCCGCAGCAAGAGGATCTTTGGGAGACTTCGAAAGTGTGGCTCAAGACAAACATCCCTTACTGGGGGCTGGTCGTGCC
>DEPW01000012.1 GCA_002358965.1 Bacteroidales bacterium UBA3382 | reverse complement strand
AGATAGATCACATGCTGGGCCGGCTGGTTGCCATGTGCGTAATTGCCCATGCCTGCGACCTGCATCTCGGTAATCTCATGTATGCGCACCCCGTAATAGCTGTCGTCATAAACCGGAGGCACGACGAACAGGGAGTCGAGCATCTTCACGAACTCTCTCCTGCCGCCCATGAGGCCGATCAGACCCTCGATGTCATGGAAGACCGACCAGGTATAATGCCAGGCGTTGCCTTCAGTATAGGCATCCCCCCATTTGTACGGGCTGAACGGCTCGACGAATCTTCCGTCAGCCGTCTTCGCCCTCATCAGCCTTGTGGAAGGGTCGAAAAGGTTCCGGTAGTTCAACGCGCCTTTACGGAACCTTGCCAGTTCCTCTTCGGGTCTGCCGAGTCTGATGCCCATCTGCAATATGCACCAGTCGGCATACGAATATTCCAGGGTACGGGCGACATTTTCATTGATGCCCGCCCCATACGGGACATATCCGAGGGAATCGTAGTACTCATGCCCAAGCCTGCCCGTAGAGGACACCTCGGGATGCACATGGGAGGCGTCGTAAAGCAACGCATCGTAAAGGGTCTCGAGCCTGTCGCCGTTCACCCCTTTCACTACGGCATCCGCCACCACTGAAGCCGAGTTGTTGCCTATCATGCAACCCCTGTGTCCGGGACTCGCCCATTCCGGCAGGAATCCGCTCTGCTCGAAAGCATTGGCAAGGCCTTCCTGAATTTCGGCATTGACCGAAGGGTATACAAGGTTCAGCAGAGGGAACAATGCCCTGAAAGTGTCCCAGAAACCGGTATCTGTATACATATACCCTTCGCATATCTCACCGTTGTACGGACTGTAATGCACCGGAGAGCCGTCTGGGGCTATTTCATAAAACTTGCGCGGAAACAGCAAGGACCTGTAAAGGCACGAGTAAAATGTCCTGTACTGCTCTTGGGTGCCTCCTCCCACCTTTATGCGTGAAAGCACATCCCTCCACCGGGCGGCAGCCGCAGATCGCACAGACTCGAAACCTCCGTCGCCGAGCTCTTCGAGATTGGACATGGCCTGCTCCTGCGAAATGAAGGACGAGGCCGCACGGAGCAGTACCGTATCCCCTTTCCCGGTCCTGAAGCCGGCAACGGCAAGCATGTGGTTTCCCGAAGCCTCCTTTCCTTCGACAGGGGTTTCCCCGTCATACAAGGACACCGTGTCGAAAGGCACGGAAGACCTTACTACGAACCAGTTGCGGAAGTTGTCAGGCACTCCGCCGCTGTTCTTGACCGTATAGCCGACGATGGTCCTCATATCGTCAAGCACCCTGACATACGAGCCTCCGTCGAAAGCATCCACCACGAAACCGGATGTTTCGCTGTCCGGATATGTGAACCGCAGGACGGCCGCCCTATCGGTAGGAGCCATCTCCGCAATGACATCATGGTCCGCAAGATATACCTTGTAATAGTACGGCCTTGCCTCTTCGGTCTTGTGCGAAAACCAGCTGGCCCGCCTGTCTTCGCTGAATTGCGAGCGGTCCTTCAACGGCATGATGGAAAACTGGCCGTAATCGTTGATCCACGGCGACGGCTGGTGCGTCTGTTTGAAACCGCGTATCCGACGGGCGTCATAGCGGTAAGTCCACCCGTCCCCCATCCTGCCCGTCTGCGGGGTCCAGAAGTTCATGCCCCACGGAAGAGCTACCGCAGGATAGGTATTGCCTGCCGAGAATGCGTATTCCGACAGCGTACCGGTCAAAGTGGTCACATACTGCTCCGGGGCGGAGACCGTCATTGCCTCTTCCTTTGAATAATTGCCGAAAAGGATTGCAAAGCCCGCCATGATGCAGACTGAGGAAAACGCAAAAATGAGTATCAGTCTTCTCATGTCACCTTATCGAATTGAGCAAGTCCGCCTTGCCGTCATTAACCAATCTGACTATCAGTTCGCCGAAAAGACCGTTCTGCCAGGCGAACCAGTCGCGCGTATATACGGAAGCATCGTCCTTGTGAAAAGACTCGTGCATCATGCCGGTGCCGGCATCGGTAATCATCAGCATCCTGATGCAATCGGCAATCTCGGCATCGTCCGTGGAAGTGAAGGCGCGCATCATGATGCTCATCGGCCATATCACCTCCGCGCCTATGTGAGGACCTCCTACCCCCTCGCCGCAACGGCCACTGAAGAAATACGGATTGTATTCGCTGAGCACGAAGCGACGGGTGTTTTCATATATGGGGTTGTCCCGTTCCACATCCGAAAGATAAGCCATGGACAGGAGCGAGGGCACATTGGCATCGTCCATCATGTATTTGTTGCCGAAACCGTCCACTTCGAAAGCGAAAATCTTTCCGAAAACAGGATGGTCCGCTACGGCATATTCGTAGAGAGCCTCTTCGACCTCGTCCGCAAGGCTCCTGCACTCCCGGGCAAGGGCAGGCTCCCCGTTCACTGTGTCAAGTATCTCGGCCGCCTTCCTCAATGAAGATACCGCCATGAAATTGGACGGCACGAGGAATTCGAAGGTCGTGGCATCGTCCGAGGGACGGAAAGCCGAAGCTATAAGCCCTACCGGCCTGACAGGATTCCCCCGGCCGACCACGCATTTGGTATCCAGCTGCCTGTCGGTAACACGGAGGAAAGCGTAACTTCCGTGTCCTTCCCTGCGCTGCTGCTCGCGGAATACGGCAAGTATGTCCTTTATGGCCGAGAGCCATTTTTCCCCGAACACCGAAACATCCCCGCAAGTCTTCCAATACTCGTAGGCGAGCCGGATGGGATAGCAATGCGAGTCGATTTCCCATTTCCGTTCAAATACTTCCGGCTTCCTCGAAAACACATCTGCCGGATTCCCCTCTCCGGTAGGCCCGGGATTGAAAGCGTTGGCGTAGGGGTCCGTATGGATAAGGGCGAACTGCCGGTTAATGACACCGGCGATCATTTTCCTGAGATCCTCGTCCTGATTGACATACGGGACATACGGCCATACCTGCGCGCCCGAATCCCTCAGCCACATTGCCGGAATGTCGCCCGTGTATATGAAAGTATCGGGATTCCCGTCCGCTCCGTCCTCGTCATAATGCACCGTCGTATCAAGAGTGTTCGGAAAACAATTGGCGAACATCCACGCAAGACGCTCGTTGTCGAGCAATCCCGCTATCCGTGCGATTTCGTCTTCGACAGCCCTGGAAACGAAAAGCCGCGCCTGCGGTTCAGGGCGTTTCGAAACATAGGCTTCGGGCTCCTGGGGACAATACCACAATGCCGGAGCTTCGCCCATCTCGAATTCGAGCGTCCCGCCGGCCTCTATGTCCTTGAAATCGATATACGGCCTGACATAGATGTCCCCGTTGAGTCTTACGCGGTTGATGTATCTGGCACTGTCGCCGTTCCCGTGCGCGATTACGGTAAATGTCCCGCCCTTGACTTTGATGTCTGCCCTGTCGAACAAAGGAGTTCCGAAATAATACCGTCCGCCGGCAGGTTCGACCTGATAGAAGCCGAGAGACGACAGCACATACCATGCTGACATCTGGCCGACATCCTCATTGCCCGAAAGACCGTCCGGAGCGTCACTGTAAAGGCTGTCCAGCACATAGCGTATCTTGTCGGCAGCCTTCCACGGCTGTCCCGCCATGGTATAGAAATAAAGCACATGGTGGCTCGGCTCGTTGCCGTGGGCATACTGTCCTATCATGCCGGAAATGTCCGGAGAAGTGTTTTCCCCCGTTATCTTCGAATCCGCGATGAAAAGCGAATCGAATTTTTCGAAAAACGCCTCTTTCGATCCGAAACAGCCTATGAGCCCTTCCAGATCGTGAGGAACGAGCCATGTATACTGCCAGGCATTCCCCTCGCAGTAATCGTCATTGCGGTGGGAAGATGAATACGGGTCGAACGGAACAGTGAATGCGCCTTCGGAATCCTTTCCCCTGATGAAACCCGTGGAAGGGTCGAAATAATTCCTGTAGGAACGGCTCCTTTCCGTGAAACGGGCATAATCCTCTTGCCGTCCCATCGACCTGGCCACTTGCGCGACCGCCCAATCGGCTATCGCATATTCCATATCGAATGCGACCGACTCGCGCATCTTGTCCGAAGGGACATAACCGTATTCCATCCTGTATTGCTGCCCTCTGTCCGCAGTCATCGCCGAATTGACAAGGGCCTCGTAAGCAAGCTCCCTGTCAAATCCGCCATACCCTTTCAGGATGGCGTCCGCGACCACCGGAATCCCGGGATTGCCTACCATGCAGTCGGTTTCGCACCCCATCAGATGCCATACGGGAAGCTTTCCCTGCTGTCTGTATATTGCGAGCATGGTATTGACGATGTCCGGCATCTTTTCCGGATGGATGATGGTCATAAGCGGATGCGCCGCACGGTAAGTATCCCATAACGAAAATGTCGTATAATTGACGAAACCTTCACCGTCATGCACCCGATGGTCCGCCCCATAGTATTTTCCGTCGGCATCGCAGAACAGCGAAGGGGCTATCATCGTATGGTAAAGGGCAGTATAGAAGACAGTCTTGTCAGTATCCGTGCCTCCACTCACACGCACCTTGCCCAAAGCTTCGTTCCATTTGGCGACAGCCTCGCC
>DEPW01000132.1:591-3845 GCA_002358965.1 Bacteroidales bacterium UBA3382 | reverse complement strand
GGGATGGTCCAGAGCCTGGTCAGGCGTGACGGAATCCAGCTTTTCGGCAGGCAGCTCGCGGAATGGGCCGCCGGAAGCAGTGATTATCAGCTCGTCCACCACAGAGCCGAAGGAGCCTTGCAGGCACTGGAATATCGCCGAATGCTCCGAGTCCACCGGGATCAGCGGGGCTGAATGCTTCAAAGACATGTCGGTTATGATTTTTCCTGCGCAGACGAGTATTTCCTTGTTTGCCAGAGCGACCGTCTTTCCGCTTTCCAGGGCTTTGATTACCGGTCTCATGCCGCTGAATCCCACCATGGAGGCGAGTAGTATGTCTATGCCGTCCTGCTGTACTATGGAGCATACGGAGTCCATTCCCGAAAACAGTTTGACATCTGTCCCGGAAAGCAGCGAGGCGGCTTTGCCGTATAATGCGTCATTGCAGATTACGGCATTGTTGGCTTTCAGTTTCACAGCCTGTTCCGCCAAGAGCTTGTAATTGTCGTTTGCGGTAAGCAGTTCGACATCGAAGAGCCCGGGATGATTCAAAATGACTTCCACTGCCTGTCTTCCGATCGAGCCGGTCGATCCGAGTATGGCGACTGTCCTTTTCTTCGTTTCCATTGCGTGCGTCTGCGTTTGTCAGAAGTTGATATAGGATTCGGGATCAACCGCATCTCCTGCATACCACAGTTCGAAATGCAGATGCGGGCCGCTGCTGAGGCTGCCGGTGTTCCCTATTTGTGCGATAGGGGTTCCGGCCTTCACTTTGTCTCCGACGCTTTTAAGCAGCCTGTCGTTGTGCTTGTACACCGACACTATGTTGTCGGGATGCTGTATCTGTATCGTATATCCGGTTTCGTCATCCCAGCCGGAACCGATTACGGTCCCGTCCAATACGGAGCAGACCGTCGCCCCTTCGGACGCGGCAATGTCGACGAACGGATGCCCTATGGCAGGATCGTATTTTTCGGTTATCACCCCTTTCACAGGCGGGTAGAACATCTTCCCTTCGATGATTCCGATATCCTTGCCTGTTGAGCCTACGCCGAATCTCTCCCTCTTCGATACTTCTTCCCTCAGGAGCGAATCCGATTCGGCGAAAGCGGCAGTGTCGGCTGAAACATCGGTCGCCCTCAGGCCTGCGGTCAGCAGGGAGTCGAAATCGACGGGAGTCCCTCCGGCAAGGATGTTCCTCAGGTTCAACGAATAGATGTCCCATATCATGATTTCCCTTTCGAGCGAATCTATCTTCATCGCATTGCGGACGGCCATCCGTTTTGTCATCGCGTCCGGATATCCGGGAATGATGGTGCGTACGGGAGTAAAGGCGATTATTGAAAATATCAGGGCGATAAGCAGGACTGCCGACCCGGTTATCGTCAGGATGAGATTGCTCTTTGTGAAGGTCGTCTGCCATACCTGCTGGTGGGTCGAGTCGACGATCAGCGCAAGCCTGTACCGGATATCTTTTTTTTCTTTTCGCTCTTTATTTTGTTTTCCCATATCAAAAAGTTAACTTTGCATTATTATGGACAGGATTGTCGGAATAGATTACGGAAGGAAGCGGGTCGGAGTCGCGGTGAGCGACCCTTTGGGCATCTTTGCTTCCGCCCTTGAAACCGTCCATTCTGCAAAGATAATAGATTATCTCAAAAAATATGCAGCCCGCGAAAGGATAGTTCGTTTCGTGGTGGGTTATCCCATTAATATGGACAATACCCCGTCGCAGGCGGCAGGCGATGTGGATGCGTTCTTAAAGGCGTTGGCGAAACATTTTCCCGACATCCCCGTCGCGACGGAGGACGAGCGTTTTACATCGGTGCTCGCCCACAGGGCCATGATCGACGCAGGAATGAAGAAGACGGACAGACGCGAGAAGGGGGTTGCCGACAAGATCAGCGCGGCGTTGATATTGCAGACATATCTCGAGCGCAGGGCGATGGACACAAGAGACGATATTTGAACAAAAACACATAAGCAATCATGATTCTGCCAATATATTTGTACGGTACCGACGAACTCAGGTCGGTGGCAAAAGAGGCCGACCTTGCGAAGAAGGACGAGATTTCAAGGCTCGTGAAGGATATGGACGAGACCATGCACCATGCGGACGGTTGCGGCATCGCCGCCCCGCAGGTGGGGGAATTGCTGCGGATATTGATAGTCGACGGCAATGATCTTTCGGACGCGTACGACTATCTGGAAGGGTTCAAGCGTGTCATGATCAACCCCGTGCTGCTGGAAGAGAGCGAAGAGCAGGCCGTGTTTTCCGAAGGCTGCCTCAGTCTTCCGGACCTGCATCTGGAAGTGAAGCGTCCGGCACGCATCAAGGTCAGATATTTCAATGAAGATTTCCAGGAGGTCGAAGAGGAGTTCGACCGTTTCGCCTGCCGCATGGTCCAGCATGAAATGGATCATCTGGACGGGAAAGTGTTTGTGGACAGGGTCCCTCCGATCCGGCGCAAACTTGTGCAGACACGGCTCAGCGGCATCGCAAGAGGCTGCGTCCATACTTCATACAAAGTGAAATCGAGGAAAAACCATAAACATTAAAAGAAGACGGAGATTATCGCCATGGGAGCTTTTCATGCATACGACATACGCGGAGTGTACAATAAGGATTTCGACAAGGATACGGTATACAGAGTGGGCTATTTCATACCGAGGCTTCTTTCCGCGGACAAAGTGATTGTCGGAAGGGATGTGCGCACCTCCTCTCCCGAAATACACGAGTATCTTACAAAAGGGATCACCGATGCCGGAGCGGATGTTTACGATCTGGGCCTGAGCACCACGCCGATGGTGTATTTCGCTACGGCGAAATACGGCTTCAAGGCCTCTGTCCAGATTACAGCCTCGCACAATCCCAAAGAGTACAACGGCCTGAAGGTTTCAAGGGAAAACGCTTTGCCGGTAGGTCTCGACAACGGTCTTGGACAGATCAAAGGATGGATAGACGGCGGCGAACCCGTAATTCCCGCCGCCCGGAAGGGAGAGGTGAAAGCCATGGATGTCAGGAAGGAATACCTCGATTTCCTCTTGGGATACAAGGAGGACTATTCCGGTCTCAAGATAGGCATGGATGTGTCCAACGGCATGGCCGCACTCTTCGTAAAGGACATATTCGGCGACGGCCCTGTCTATATCTACGACGAGCTTGACGGCACCTTCCCTAACCACGAGGCCAACCCTTTGGTTCCGGAAAATGTCGCCGACCTGAAAAGGCTCGTGGCCGACAACGGTTGCGATATAGGTGTCATTTATGACGG
>DEPW01000132.1:0-579 GCA_002358965.1 Bacteroidales bacterium UBA3382 | reverse complement strand
GATGCGGACAGGGTGATGTTCGTCGACGAGAAATCCCGTTTCGTTTCGCCCGATCTGATGATAGCCGTGTTGGGCCATTATTTCTTCGAAGAGAAAGGCGAAAAGGGCATAGTGCTCCAGGACATCCGAAGCTCCAAGGCGGTCGGCGAATACCTCGAGCCGATGGGTGCCCGGATGCATACATGGCGTGTCGGCCGTGCCTATGCCGCGAGCAGGCTGCGTGAACTCGGAGGCATATACGGAGGCGAACTCGCAGGACATTATTATTTCCGCGACTTCTTCTATTCGGACAGCGGTCTTCTGGCTTCCCTGCTGATACTCAATGTGGTGTCCCGCTTTAAAAAGGAAGGTACGCCTTTGTCCGCACTCATCGACAGGATTGCGAAGTACCGCAATTCCGGAGAAATCAACTTCCGTCTGGAGCAGAAGAGCCAGGCCATGGACGCCGTCAGAGACCACTTCATGAAATCCGAAAAGCATACGGCCTATTACGATTTCGACGGATACCGCGTGGAATTTCCAGACTGGTGGTTCAATATCCGCCCTTCGAACACGGAACCGTACCTGCGCTTCATCTGC
>DEPW01000079.1:2171-5703 GCA_002358965.1 Bacteroidales bacterium UBA3382 | reverse complement strand
GCCCAGGGTCTTGACATTCTTCATTTCCTCGGGCTTTATCTTGAAGCCGAACTCCCTTTCGCAAATGACGACTATGTCGACAAAATCCAATGAATCTATGCCGAGGTCTTCCTTCAGCCTCGCATCATCTTCCAACTTATCCTCGTCCAATTCGATTTCATCCACAAGGAAGCGGCAAACCGTCTTTCTTATATCTTCTTTTTCCATAAAATTTTCCTATGAATTGACAAAGATAGTGATTTTTCGTTCACATTCAGTGCATCTGCGACATGAGATTTACCATCTCGATGGCTGATACCATGGCATCGGAGCCCTTGTTCCCGGCCTTAGTTCCGGCCCTTTCGATTGCCTGCTCGATGGAATCCGTGGTAATTACGCCGAAAAGCACCGGTTTGCCGCATTCAAGAGCCACCTGCGCTACGCCTTTGGAAACCTCGTTAGCGACCATGTCGAAATGAGGAGTCGCTCCGCGTATTACTGCACCGAGGCAGACAATGGCATCGTACCTGTCGCTGAGAGCCATTTTCTTGGCTACCGAAGGTATTTCGAATGCGCCTGGCACCCATGCGAGTTCCAGATCGTCCGGATTTCCACCATGCCTGAGGAAAGCGTCCTGCGCCCCGGCAATCAGTTTGGAAGTTATGAATTCGTTAAAACGGGAGGCCACTATGCCTATCCTCTGGCCTGAAGCCGTCAATTTTCCCTCAATTATTTTCATATTATCATCAAATTATTTTTATGATCTGTACTGAAGTCTATTTGTTTATTTCGCTCAAATCACGGACATGGAGAAGATGGCCCATTTTCTTGTATTTGGTGTACAGATACCGCTCATCCTTGCCGTTCGAAGCTATTTCGATAGGTTCGCGCCTTATTATTTCTATTCCGTAACCTTCGAGACCGGTGATTTTCGCAGGATTGTTTGTCATGAGTATGAGCTTCCTGACACCGAGATGCGCAAGGATGGACGCTCCTGTACCGTACTCTCGCTGGTCCGCCTTGAAACCGAGGGCAAGATTGGCCTCAACGGTATCCATGCCTTCATCCTGAAGGCAGTAAGCCTTAAGCTTGTTGATCAGGCCTATGCCGCGGCCTTCCTGACGCATGTACAGCAACACGCCCCTTCCGGCTTTCTCTATCCTGCGCATGGCCTCGGCCAGCTGATCCCCGCAATCGCAGCGCAAAGAGCCAAAAGCGTCTCCGGTAAGGCATTCGGAATGCACGCGGCAAAGCACAGGATCATCGGTAGTTACATCGCCTTTCACCAAAGCGATATGGTGTTCGCCCGAAATCTTGCTTACATAGCCGTAAGCACGGAAATTGCCGTATTTCGTAGGCATGTCGGCTTCTGCGACGCACTCGACGAGGATCTCGCTACGACGACGGTATTTGATAAGATCTGCTATGGTTATCATCTTGATACCGTGAAGTTTCGCAAACTCTATCAATTCCGGGGTACGCATCATCGTACCGTCTTCGCGCATGATTTCACAGCAAAGCCCGCACTCTTCAAGACCGGCTATCCGCATCAGGTCGACAGTTGCTTCCGTATGGCCCGTCCTTACCAGCACTCCCCCTTTACGGGCTTCGAGCGGGAACATGTGACCGGGACGGCGGAAATCGTATGGCTTTGCATCGGGATCCACGCATTTCATCGCCGTTACCGAACGCTCTACCGCCGATATGCCGGTAGTGGTCGACACATGGTCTATGGAGACGGTAAACGCGGTCGAGTGATTGTCAGTATTCTCCGTCACCATCTGCTTCAAATCCAGCCTGTGCGTCATTTCGGCACTCATCGGCATGCAGATAAGCCCTTTGCCGTACGAAGCCATGAAATTCACATTTTCGACAGTTGCGAACCGCGCCGCACATATCAGGTCGCCTTCGTTCTCTCTGTCCGGGTCATCCACGGCTATGATCATCTTACCGTTACGAAGATCTTCCGCCGCTTCGTCTATCGTACTGAAATATTGTCTGAAATCCATTTTTAAATGTTTATAATCGGTTAAATCTGTATCTTAAAATCCGTTTTCCCTTAAAAACCTCTCGGTAATGCCATCCGGGCCGGCACTTTCATGCCATGGGCGGCTGCCGTCCGACACGGTCATGCCACGGGACAACAGCCTGTCGACATAACGGGCGAGCATATCCACTTCCACATTGACGATATCGCCGGCTTTAAGCCTTCCGAGCGTCGTGGACTGCCTCGTATGCGGTATCAGCGATACCGAAAATCCGTCATCGTACAGCCTCGAAACCGTAAGGCTCGCCCCGTCCAGCGTTACAGAGCCCTTTTCAGCCACATATCGCAGCACATCGCGGGGGACTGCCAGCCTTACCGTTACGGCATTGTCTTCGGGTGTAAGCGACACCACATTGGCGCAAGCATCCGTATGCCCGGACACTATGTGGCCTCCGAACCGTCCGTCGGCCGGCATGGCCCTTTCGAGATTTACATGCATGCCGGGACGGAGCCTTTGCAAGGAACTCCTTCTGAGCGTCTGCGGCATGACATCGGCCGAAAACACCGAATCACCGAGGGATGTCACCGTAAGGCACACCCCGTTCACCGCTATGCTGTCTCCTATGTTCGTGCCCTCCAGCACCTTGTCAGCCGAAATCACCAGCACCTCGCTATGCGTTCCGTGCCTTACGGACACTACCGAACCTATCTCTTCTATGATTCCCGTAAACATATTTTTCTATCAAACCTTTTAAAATATTCCTCTCTGTACCCGTGAACGACCACATCGCCTCCGACAAGACGGATATCGGCAAACTCCATTGGGACCGCCTGACACATCCGTTCGAAGCCGTCGCCTCCGACAGGGCCTTTCGCCTTGGACCCTCCTATGATTTTAGGAGCCATGAATACGAAAAATTCGTCCACGAGCCCGGCGCGTATGAAGCTCCATGCGGTTTCGGCCCCGCCTTCCACGAGAACGGAATCGATGCCGGCCTTCCCGAGCATGGAACACAGACTCCCGGCATCCGGACGGCCTTCGGCATCGGCAGGGCAAAGCAAGGTTTCCACACCGGCTTCATTCAGCGCGGACAAAGATCCGCCATCCGCCTTGGAAACATGGGCTATGATCGTCCTGTAGTGCCGTGCCGTGCGGACAATGTTGCTGTCAAGCGGTATGGAAGCAGACGAATCCAGGACTATCCTGACTGGCGAACGGCCTATGCCTCCACCCTCCCGGACAGGAAGTTCGGCCCGGCAGTTCAGCATGGGATCATCGGCAAGCACAGTCCCTATTCCCGCAGCTATACCGGAATAACGGTTGCGAAGCAAATGGACCTGCCGCCTCGAATCTTCCGAAGAGACCCACTTGGAATCACCGCAGACACTCGCAATCTTGCCATCCGCCGTCATGGCGTATTTCAGAGCGATCCACGGCAGGCCCGTGGTAATATATTTAAGGAAGACCCTGTTTTGCTCCATCAAAGCCCCTTCGCACAATCCGCAATCGGTATCGATGCCGGCTTTCCGCAAGATCTCCATGCCCTTGCCGCTTACCAAAGGATT
>DEPW01000079.1:1931-2149 GCA_002358965.1 Bacteroidales bacterium UBA3382 | reverse complement strand
CCCTCAAGCCCGCCACTACGCGGGCCAGGCCGGCCTGTATCAAAGCGTCCGTACAGGGCGGCTGCTTCCCGTAATGGCAACAAGGCTCGAGCGTCACATACATGGTGGCACCGGCCGGCGACTCTCCTTTGGACATACAGTCCTCCAGAGCCTCCCTTTCGGCATGCAGTCCCCCGTATGCTTTGTGATGGCCTTTCCCGACCACTTTGCCGTCTTTG
>DEPW01000079.1:0-1886 GCA_002358965.1 Bacteroidales bacterium UBA3382 | reverse complement strand
CCATCGCCATCATCATATATTGCCTGTCCTGTCCGTCAATCATACAATACCATATAAAAAAAACAAGCCCCGGGAGTCCGTACCCGGGGCGTATATCGGCAAAATATGCGGCCATGCGGCCGCAGCATCCCGTCTTCCATCCGGACTTTGACCGTCGGTACCGGAATTCCACCGGTTCAGTCCCTAATCAGGGAGTCGCGGACTTTGACCGCCGGTAGGGAATCTCACCCTGCCCCGAGAGATACTTGTCGGTGCAAATATAATCATTTTTTTTAACACAGCTTCTAAACAATCGCCTAATCGACCAAACGCTTCAATGCTTGAAGGCGTTTTCGATAAGTGATATGAAAATCAGCGGAGCGACCGGCGTGCGGCTGTCGGCAGGAACCTCGATGTCCGTGACTACTGAGACATTTGATGACACCCGGATCTTCATAAGATAGATATAATCGTTGATGAAATCCATTTCCTTTCCGAGAGGCACTGTCTGCCGATTGTTGTCATACAGGACATACCTCAACAGCCGGCTCAATTCGGACACAGCCTCTTGCGCCTTGTCGGCATCGATCGGAATCAAGGCATATATGTTGTTCAGGGTATTGAGAAGGAAATGAGGATTCAGCTGATTCCTCAAGTTTTTCAGTTCGGCCTCGCTCCTGCTCTTTTCCGCCTCGCGACGCGCATTTTCAGCCTCCTGCCACCTCATTCCCATCTTCACAAGAGCCGAAAGGCATATGATCATGGCTATCGACACGAAATCCCTCATGAACGAAAACAGGACCGGATCTATCCTCAGCCGAGGACCGGGAACGCCCGGCACAAAGGAATACATCTGCCAAAGCATCATAGCAGCCGAAAGCGCCAGGGCCAACCCTGCATTTGCAAGGAAGAAACAGCGCCTGCGGCCTTTGAACAGCAAATGCGGAATCAGTATGAAATAATTCAGATAAAACGCTGCACAAAGTATCAGCAGGTTCACGCAATGCCTCATGAACCGGCCCCAATCGATGCTTTCGCCGGCACGGTTCCACATGAAAAACAGAGGAAGCGCAAGAAAAAGCGCCCAGACGATGACATGAATCGCCGCTCCAGAAATCTTCGAATGCGCACCGCCCTCTTCCATGACACCCCCTCCCTATCGGTCATTCATATCTCAAAGCGTCTATCGGGTCGAGATTCGAAGCCTTGCGCGCCGGATACCAGCCGAAGAACACTCCGGTGACCGTACATACCACGAAGGACAGCACTATGCTCCAGGTCTGTATGCTGACAGGCCAGTCGGCAAGGTATTTGACCGCCATGCAGGCGGAACAGCCGAGAATCACCCCTACGACTCCGCCGGTAAAGCTGATCAGCACCGCTTCGATAAGGAACTGAGTCAGCACATCGACGCCGCGGGCGCCTACCGACATCCTCAGGCCGATCTCCTTTGTCCTCTCGGTAACTGAGACATACATGATATTCATGATCCCAATTCCCCCGACTATCAGTGAGATCCCGGCTATGCAGGCGAGCAGGGTAGTCAGGAGGTTCATGGTAGTATCGAGCATTTCGCTGAGTTCCTGCTGGCTGCGGACATCGAAATCATCAGCCTCGTCGGGGCCGAGCATATGTTCCTGACGGAGTATCCCGGTAATCTCCGCGATTGCGTAGTCCGTCATTTCTTCGGACAGGGCCGAAGAGAATATGCCTTGAAGATATGTCTGAGACAAAAGCCTTTTCATCACAGTCGTATAAGGAGCTATGACTATGTCGTCCTGGTCCATGCCCATCGAGTTGTAGCCCTTGGACTCCAATACGCCTATCACCCTGAAAGGCACCTGGTTGAAACGGATAGTCCTCCCGATAGGGTCGCTTCCGTCAGGGAAGAGATTGTCGGCTATGGT